>CAURHZ010000292.1:0-2504 GCA_963524345.1 uncultured Streptococcus sp. | reverse complement strand
TGTAGCATATCTAGAAAAGCATTGCAAGAAAGAAGGGTAAATAGAAAGTGAATTGAGATTTTTTTATTTCAAAACTACTAACTGAAAGGATAATCAATTGAATCTAGAATAGCCCGAATTACCTTCTAAAGTATTTTTAGAAATTAATGTGAATGGTCCAGTTGATTCGTCTACAGCTTATCTCGATATACTATAGTTTCAATGGAGATTGAATAGAGAATCATCTATCAGAAAGTGAGGCAACATCATGAAATCTATCGGTACGCAAATATTACAGACAGATCGTTTGATTTTGAGAAGATTTGTGGAAAGTGATGCAGAGGCTATGTTTCAAAATTGGGCTTCATCCGCTGAGAATCTGACCTATGTCACTTGGGATCCCCATTCTGATGTCAAGGTGACTCGAAATTCGATTCGCAATTGGGTTGCCTCCTATGCCAATCCCAACTATTACAAATGGGCCATTTGTCTCAAAGAAAACCCGGAGCAGGTAATAGGAGATATCAGCACCGTTGCAATAGATGAGAACGATTCTTCTTGTGAAATTGGCTATGTGCTAGGCAAGGTTTACTGGGGACATGGGTTTATGACAGAAGCCTTGAAAGCTGTCTTGGACTTCTGTTTTACTCAAGCAGGTTTTCAAAAAGTTAGAGCTCGATATGCCAGTCTCAATCCAGCTTCAGGTCGTGTCATGGAGAATGCTGGAATGTCCTATCTAAAGACTATTAGCAATGGTGTAGAGAGAAAAGGCTATCTTGCGGACCTTATTTATTATCAGATAAGTAGGGAAGACTAGTGAAATTTCTTTTCAGTTTCCATCAAAGTCAGACCTTGTCTGGCTTTTTTTGCAACATTTTTTACATAACCTGATTAAATTCCTATTTTTCCCTATCATTGCCCCTGTTTTTTCTGGAATTTTGGGGCTATAATAGTCCTATCAAATCAAAGAATGGAGGAAAGCAATGGATAATATAATCTTTTTTATCAGTGTTTTTCTTGCTGGAATTCTTTCCTTCTTTTCTCCTTGTATTTTACCCTTGTTGCCAGTCTATGCAGGGGTCTTGTTGGATGACAAAGATGGTGCTCAGGCTTCTAGTGGAAAATATTCAATCTCACTTGTTAGTCTATTGAGAACTTTGGACTTTATAGCAGGGGTATCCTTTGTTTTTATCTTACTAGGCTATGGAGCTGCTTTTTTAGGCAATTTGCTGAATGCTTCTTGGTTTCAGTATGTGACGGGTGCGGCTATCATTCTTTTGGGCTTGCACCAGATGGAAGTCTTACATTTGAAGGGACTCTACAAGGAAAGAAGGCTACAATTAAAGGGACAAGGGCAAAAGGGTAACGGCTATAGTCAGGCATTTTTACTGGGGTTAACCTTTAGTTTTGCTTGGACGCCATGTGTGGGGCCGGTTCTGGGGTCTGTTTTGGCCTTAGCGGCTTCAGGTGGCTCAGATGCTTGGCAGGGAGCTGGTCTCATGTTGGTTTACACGCTAGGTTTGGCGCTACCATTTTTGGTTTTAGCTCTCGCCTCCAGCTATGTTTTGAAACATTTCCGAAAACTTCATCCTTATCTCGGAACCCTCAAAAAAGTGGGTGGTTTCCTCATTATCGTGATGGGAATCTTGGCGCTTTTGGGAAATGCTTCCATTTTGACAAGATTATTTGAATAGAGAGGAAGAAGAAATGAAAAAATGGCAAACATGTCTCCTTGGAGTAGGCTCAATCTGTTGTTTAGCAGCCTGTTCGACTAAAAATATGTCAGACGAATCTACTATGAAGGAGCAAACAAAAACAGAACAAGTCAGTTCACAAACTGCTATTAAAGGTCAGGCGGTTGCTGATTTCGAACTGACGGGAGTAGATGGCAAGACTTACCGTTTATCTGATTATAAGGGTAAGAAAGTCTATCTCAAATTCTGGGCTTCTTGGTGTTCCATCTGTCTAGCCAGTCTTCCAGATACGGATGAAATTGCTAAAAATGCTGGTGATGATTATGTGGTCTTGACAGTGGTGTCTCCTGGACACAAGGGGGAACAAGCAGAAGCTGACTTCAAGAACTGGTACAAGGGCTTGGATTATAAAAATTTCCCAGTTCTAATTGATCCATCAGGCAAACTTTTGGAAAGTTATGGTGTCCGTTCTTACCCAACTCAAGCCTTTATAGACAAGGAAGGCAAACTGGTCAAAACGCAACCAGGTTTTATGGATAAGGATATGATTTTAAAAACATTGAAAGAAATGGGGTAGGGAAAGGTCATGAATGATAAAGTAAAATTGTTTGTCTTGGCAGGAATCTTTTTCCTAGCCATAAGCGGTTTCTATTTTCTATTGATGCGAAATGCAGGGCAGACAGATAGCTCGCAAATTGAGAAAGCATCAGTTAGCCAAGGAGGAAAAACAGTGAAAAAAACAGAAGTGAGTGAAGATGCAGACTTGCACGAAATTTATCTAGCTGGGGGATGTTTCTGGGGAGTTGAGGAATATTTCTCACGCGTTCCCGG
>CAURHZ010000291.1:0-2512 GCA_963524345.1 uncultured Streptococcus sp. | reverse complement strand
ACCACAATGTCCCGACAGTCAATATCTACGATATTCGAGATGTGATTTCTAAGGCTCAAATTGATAAGCTTGCTGAAAATGTTGAGGAATTTGGGATTGAACATGCAGCCCACGGTTCTGAAAAGCAGGGAATCGTTCACATGGTAGGTCCAGAAACAGGACGAACCCAACCAGGGAAATTCATTGTCTGCGGAGACAGCCATACAGCAACCCACGGGGCTTTCGGAGCGATCGCTTTTGGAATTGGGACCAGTGAAGTTGAGCATGTCTTTGCGACCCAGACCCTCTGGCAGGTCAAACCTAAGAAAATGCTAGTGGAATTCACAGGTGTTCCTCAAAAAGGGGTTTATTCTAAGGATTTTATTCTCGCCTTGATTGCCAAGTACGGTGTTGCCTGTGGTGTTGGCTATGTGGTGGAATATCGTGGGCAAGCGATTGATGCACTAAGTATGGAAGAGCGAATGACCATCTGCAATATGTCCATCGAGTTTGGATCTAAGATGGGAATCATGAATCCAGATCAGACAACCTATGATTATCTCAAGGGACGCGAGTGTGTTCCAGAAGCTTTCGAAGAGGCTGTGGCTGATTGGAAAACAATTGTCAGTGATGAGGATGCCGTATACGATAAGGTTATCCAGATGGATGTCTCAGACTTAGCTCCTATGGTAACCTGGGGAACCAATCCTGCTATGGGAGTTGACTTTGACAGCAGTTTCCCAGAAATTAAGGATATGAATGATGAGAGAGCCTACAATTACATGGATTTGGAGCCTGGTCAAAAGCCAGCGGATATTGAACTAGGCTATATCTTTATCGGGTCTTGTACCAATGCTCGTCTCAGCGATTTGCAACTGGCTGCGCGATTTGTCAAAGGGAAGAAAATAGCTCCTAACTTAACGGCTATCGTGGTTCCAGGCTCTCGCCCTGTTAAACGAGCTGCGGAGAAATTGGGCTTGGATAAAGTTTTCTTAGATGCTGGCTTTGAATGGAGAGACCCAGGTTGCTCTATGTGCCTTGGAATGAATCCAGACAAGGTACCTGATGGCGTCCACTGCGCCTCAACCAGCAACCGAAACTTTGAAGACAGGCAGGGATTTGGAGCTAAGACCCATCTCTGCAGTCCAGCTATGGCAGCAGCTGCAGCTATCGCAGGGCGCTTCGTAGATGTTCGGCAAATGCCAGAAGCCCAGTAAGGAGAGGATATGGAGAAATTTACAGTTTATACAGGAACGACCGTTCCTCTCATGAATGATAACATCGACACCGACCAAATCCTACCCAAGCAGTTTCTCAAGTTAATTGATAAGAAAGGCTTTGGTAAGTACCTCATGTATGCGTGGCGTTATCTAGATGACAAGTATACTGAGGATCCAGACTTTGTCTTTAACCGACCTGAATATCGAAAAGCCAGTATTCTCATCTCAGGGGATAACTTTGGGGCAGGTTCTTCGAGGGAACACGCTGCTTGGGCTCTAGCAGACTATGGTTTTAAGGTCGTGATTGCGGGGTCTTTTGGGGATATTCATTACAATAATGAACTCAATAATGGCATGTTGCCCATTGTTCAGCCCAGAGAGGTTAGAGAGAAACTAGCTCAGCTACAACCAAGTGACCAGGTAACTGTGGACTTGGAACAACAAAAAATCATCTCACCAGTTGGAGAATTCACTTTTGAAATTGATAGCGAATGGAAACATAAACTCTTAAATGGTTTAGATGATATCGGTATTACCTTGCAGTATGAAGACTTGATTGCTGCATATGAAAAACAACGACCAGCCTACTGGCAGGATTAGAAAAAATAGAAAAGGAAATAGAACTATGACAAAACACATTCAATGGAACGGAACACTTTCACAAGAAGGATATGACATTTTAAAAGGTGAGGGCGGATGTATCGTTTGCCCTACAAAAGTTGGTTACATTATCATGACTAGCGACAAGGCAGGACTTGAGCGCAAGTTCGCAGCCAAAGAACGTAACCGTAACAAACCAGGTGTTGTTCTCTGCGGTAGTATGGACGAGCTTCGCTCTTTAGCACAACTCAACCCAGAAATTGAAGCTTTTTACCAAAAACATTGGGACGAAGACATTCTTCTTGGTTGTATCCTTCCTTGGAAACCAGAAGCTTTTGAAAAACTCAAAGCTTATGGGGATGGGCGTGAAGAACTGATGACTGACGTGCGTGGTACTAGCTGTTTCGTTATCAAGTTTGGGAAAGCTGGTGAACAATTGGCTGCCAAACTTTGGGAAGAAGGCAAGATGGTCTATGCCTCATCTGCAAACCCATCTGGAAAAGGAAACCGTGGTAAGGTAGAAGGAATCGGAGAACGCATCGAAGGAGCAGTGGACCTTGTTATCGAAGCAGACGACTATGTAGCCTCTATCCAACCTGACAAAACCATTGAAACACGCTACGAGCAAGGTGTGATGGTGTCTATGGTTGATAAGGACGGCAAACTCATCCCAGAACAAGGAGGAGCACGTTCAACTTCACCAGCTCCAGTTG
>CAURHZ010000290.1:0-2512 GCA_963524345.1 uncultured Streptococcus sp. | reverse complement strand
CTTGCTTTTTCTTTATGAAGATATCGCTGAATTAAATTGGCAACCTTTAACAGATAGTTCAGGGACTATTGGAAAGTTTGAATTTCATGTAAGGGGAGACATGGGAGCTGAAAAACTCTTTTTCCATACAGGCAAACTTTTTAGAGAGGGAACGATTGAAAAGAGTAGCCTTGATTATACTATTCGTTTGGACAATCTTCCGGCTAAGCGTGGAGTTGAATTTCATGCATACTGGCCTCGGACCGATTTTGCTAGCGCTAGGGATCAGGGATTGAAAGGGAATCGTTTAGAAGAGTTTAATAAGATAGAAGACTCGATTGTTAAAGAAAAAGAGCAAAGTAAACAACTCGTTACTTGGGTCTTCCCTTCGATACTTTCTATCTCCTTGTTATTGAGTGCTTTCTTCTATTTTATCTATAGAAGAAAGACCACTCCTTCAGTCAAATATGCCAAAAATCATCGTCTCTATGAACCACCAATGGAATTAGAGCCTATGGTTTTATCGGAAGCTGTTTACTCGACCTCCTTGGAGGAAGTGAGTCCCTTGGTCAAGGGAGCTGGCAAATTCACCTTTGATCAACTGATTCAAGCTACCTTGCTAGATGTGATAGATCGTGGGAATGTTTCTATTATTTCAGAAGGGGATGCAGTTGGCTTGAGGCTGGTAAGAGAAGATGGTTTGTCAAGCTTTGAGAAAGACTGTCTAAATCTGGCTTTTTCAGGCAAAAAAGAAGAAACTCTTTCCAATTTGTTTGCAGATTATAAGGTATCTGATAGTCTTTATCGTAGAGCAAAAGTCTCTGATGAAAAACGGATTCAAGCAAAGGGGCGTCAGCTCAAATCTTCTTTTGAAGAAGTATTGAAAGAGATGCAAGAAGGAGTGAGAAATCGAGTTACCTTCTGGGGACTTCCGGATTATTATCGTCCCTTGACTGGTGGAGAAAAGGCCTTGCAGGTGGGTATGGGACTCTCCACTATCTTGCCCTTATTTATTGGATTTGGTTTGTTCTTGTACAGTTTAGACGTTCATGGCTATCTTTACCTCCCCTTGCCAATACTTGGTTTTCTAGGTTTGGTTTTGGCTGTTTTCTATTATTGGAAGCTTCGGCTAGATAATCGTGATGGTGTTCTAAATGAGGCAGGAGCAGAAGTCTACTATCTCTGGACAAGCTTTGAAAATATGTTGCGTGAGATTGCACGATTGAATCAGGCTGAATTGGAAAGTATTGTAGTCTGGAATCGCCTCTTGGTCTATGCGACCTTATTTGGCTATGCGGACAAGGTCAGTCATTTGATGAAGGTTCGTCATATCCAAGTGGAAAATCCAGATATCAATCTCTATGTAGCTTATGGCTGGCACAGCATGTTTTATCATTCAAGCGCGCAAATGAGCCATTATGCTAGTGTCGCAAATACAGCAAGTACCTATTCCGTATCTTCTGGAAGTGGAAGTTCTGGCGGTGGCTTCTCTGGAGGAGGAGGCGGTGGCAGTATCGGTGCCTTTTAAAGAGAACTGCCATATACTGAAAAAGTATGCTATAATGGAAGATAGAAAAAAGGAGTAATCTATGTATCTTATTGAAATTTTAAAATCTATCTTCTTCGGGATTGTGGAAGGAATTACGGAATGGTTGCCGATTTCCAGTACAGGTCACTTGATTTTAGCAGAGGAATTTATCCAATACCAAAATCAAAATGAAGCCTTTATGTCCATGTTTAATGTCGTGATTCAGCTTGGTGCTATTTTAGCAGTTATGGTGATTTACTTTAACAAGCTCAATCCTTTTAAACCGACTAAGGACAAACAGGAAGTTCGTCAAACTTGGCAATTGTGGTCGAAAGTTCTTGTAGCTACTTTGCCTTTACTTGCCGTCTTTAAATTTGATGATTGGTTTGATACCCACTTCCATAATATGGTTTCTGTTGCTCTCATGTTGATTATCTATGGGATTGCCTTTATCTATTTGGAAAAGCGCAATAAAGCGCGTGCTATCGAACCAAGTGTAACAGAGTTGGACAAGCTTCCTTATACGACAGCCTTCTATATTGGACTCTTCCAAGTTCTTGCCCTTTTGCCAGGAACTAGCCGTTCTGGGGCAACGATCGTCGGTGGTTTATTGAATGGAACCAGTCGTTCTGTTGTGACAGAATTTACCTTCTATCTAGGTATTCCTGTTATGTTTGGAGCTAGTGCCTTAAAGATTTTCAAATTTATAAAAGCAGGACAACTCTTGAGCTTTGGGCAATTGTTCTTGCTCTTGGTTGCGATGGGAGTAGCCTTTGCAGTCAGCATGGTCGCTATTCGTTTTTTGACAAGTTATGTGAAAAAACACGACTTCACCCTTTTCGGTAAATACCGTATCGTGCTTGGTAGTGTCTTGCTACTTTACAGCTTTGTCCGTTTATTTGTATAAGAAAAACCTTGAAGGGTCAGCTCTTCAAGGTTTTATTCTCAATGAAAATCTCTTCAAACCACGTCAGCTCTATCTGCAACCTCAAAACAGTGTTTTGA
>CAURHZ010000289.1:0-2517 GCA_963524345.1 uncultured Streptococcus sp. | reverse complement strand
CCAAAATCCTTAGCAATAATCTTTGCGACCGTACTCTTACCACTTGAAGCTGGACCGTCAATAGCAATTTGAATGGTTTTCATATCAACTCCTATTTGATTTTGACAACATCACCTGGATTAGCAAACCAAGATCCTGTAGCCATATGGCCAGGATTCAAGGCTTCTAACTGAGCAATCGAAATCCCAGCGCGAGCAGCAATGGCTGCTTCTCCTTCTCCAACCATAACTTTTGTAGTTCCTTCTGGATCAGTTGGATGTTCTGAGCTACTAGATGACTCTTCAACCTTCTCCTCGGAACTAGAAGATTCTTGCTCTGAACTACTAGAAGATGAAATCTGTACTACATTTGCATCCGAATCGTGAAAATCTTTCAAGGCTGCTGTGCGATTACTCCCACCTGACGAAAGATAGATCAGAACAATAATCATCACAACTACAATCACAAAGAAAACACTTGCTAAAATAGTTAAGATACGATTAGCAATGACTCCTCCACCTTGTTCTCTCTTACGACGTTCTGATCTTGTTTCTTCTTGATTTTCATAAATATCTTCTTGCCACGGTTCTTTTGCCATACCTTACTCCTTGTTTTTTTTTACTTTTCTTATTACAATATAAATATGAAAATCACACTTATACCTGAACGCTGTATTGCCTGTGGGCTCTGCCAAACTTATTCTGAATTATTTGATTACCACGATAATGGAATTGTGCGTTTTTACGATGATCCCGACCAACTAGAAAAAGAAATTTCTCCTAGCCAGGACGTCATAGAAGCTGTGAAAAACTGTCCGACACGTGCCTTGATTAAAGATTAACTATAATATCGACAAGAACATTCCACTCCTTCTAGTTTAGCATATTTCCATGCAAAATTATAGTCTTTTCTCTTTATTTTTTTCTGTAAAATCAGGAAGGTCACTTTTTTCTTTGATAAGATAAAGTGGTCTTTTTTTAGTCTCTAGATAAATCTTACTGATATACTTGCCGAGAATCCCAATGGTCAGGAGTTGAATGCCTCCAAGAAAGAGAATAACAGCCATCAGAGAGGTCCAACCTGATGTCGGATTGCCCAAAATGAGAGTCCGAACCACAACAAAAAAGGTCATTAGCAGAGAAATAAAACAAGATAGGAGACCTGCCACAAAGGCTATAATCAAGGGAAAATCTGAAAAGTTAACAATCCCTTCAATGGAGTAGAAAAAGAGTTGCCTAAAACTCCAACTGGTCTTGCCAGCCTGCCTTTCGACATTTGGATAGTCCAGATAGTGGGTTTTAAACCCCACCCAGGCAAAAAGTCCTTTAGAAAAACGATTGGACTCTGTCAAGGATAAAATGGCATCCACTACAGACCTTCTCATCATGCGAAAATCACGGACACCTGACGGTAAGGCTACTGGACTGATTTTTTGCATGAAACGATAAAAGAGATCGGCACAGAAACTGCGAAAGAAGGGTTCTCCCTCCCGACTAGTTCTCCGTGTTCCAACGCAGTCCAAGTCTGCATTCTGGTCTAGTAAATTTTTCATCTCAAGCAACATACTAGGAGGATCCTGGAGATCTGCATCCATTACCACCACCAAATCTCCGGTTGCATATTGCAAACCTGCATACAGGGCTGCTTCTTTGCCAAAATTTCGAGAGAAAGAAATATAATGAACTGACGGATTTTGCTCCCGATAGGCCTTTAAGAGTTCCAAGGTCCCATCACTCGATCCATCATCGACAAAGACATACTCGATTTCTGCTCCCAAATCAGGAATTAAATCTTCCAAAGCCTGATAAAAAAGAGGAAGTACTTCCTCTTCGTTTAAACAGGGGACAATGATTGAAATCACCATCTTAGTCTTCAAATCCATTTGGATGCTTGCTTTGCCAACGCCATGCGTCTTCACACATTTGGGTGATGCCTAGTTCTGCTTCCCAGCCTAGTTCTGCTTTTGCTTTTGCAGGATCTGAATAGCAGGCTGCAATGTCACCTGGGCGACGGTCTACAATGCGGTAAGGAATCGGACATCCCACTGCTTTTTCCATGTTTTGGATAATTTCAAGAACTGAGTAGCCTTTACCTGTTCCAAGGTTATAAACGTTTAGACCTGAACCTTTTTGGATTTTTTGTAGAGCTGCAACGTGACCTTTAGCCAAATCGACAACGTGGATATAATCACGAACACCAGTTCCGTCTTCCGTATCGTAATCGTCTCCAAACACTTGCACTTGCTCTAATTTTCCAACGGCTACTTGAGTCACATATGGCAAGAGGTTGTTTGGAATACCGTTTGGATTTTCTCCCAAATCACCACTCTCATGGGCTCCGATTGGGTTGAAATAACGAAGCAAGACAACGTTCCATTCTGAGTCTGCTTTATAGATATCCGTCAAAATTTCCTCTAGCATGAGCTTGGTGCGACCGTATGGGTTGGTCACTGAAAGTGGGAAATCTTCCAAGATTGGCACTGTATGAGGATCTCCGTAAACTGTCGCAGAAGAACTGAAAATAATGTTTTTACAGTTG
>CAURHZ010000288.1:0-2518 GCA_963524345.1 uncultured Streptococcus sp. | reverse complement strand
GCAATGGGAGCATTAAAGGCTGCGGCTAAACCTGCTGCAGCTCCACTCGCAATAAGAGAACGTTCCTCTACTGGACTGGATTTAAGCCATTTGGCAATTCCTTTACCACCGACCGCTCCGAGTTGAATACTTGGACCTTCACGCCCCAGCATAAGGCCACTTGCAATAGCCAAAATTCCTAAAATATATTTTTTCCAAAGTACGCCCCACCAGTTGAGGGTCATCAGTCCTTTTAATTCGGCTTCGACTTGAGGAATTCCTGAGCCTTTGATGTCTTTTTCTGACCGAGTTAGTTTCGCACTGAGCCAACAAATTATTAAATAAAATAGACCAATGATAAAAAGATTGCGCACTAGGTGCGCTTGATCTTGATAAAGTCCTTGTATCAGGTGGAAGCCTTTTTCGATTAAGAAACGAAAGGATCCAACGATAATTCCAACAATGAGACCGACGATGATTCCTCGTCCAACTTGGGATAATATGGTGCTTGAGGCAAAGGCAAATTCTTTCTTGGAACTGAGTGTTTCTGACTGTTCCTCCATAATCATTCCTTCTAACTTAACTTTCTTTTTCTCCTGAAACCAGTGATTTAACGGGTTCAAAGCTGGTTCGGTGAATTGGGGTAACTCCTAGTTTTTCAAGTCCTTCTAAGTGTTTAGCAGTTCCATATCCTGCATTAGCAGCAAAATCATAGCCAGGGAACTGCTGATCGTATTCCTTCATCAATTCATCACGTGTCACCTTGGCTACTATAGAAGCTGCTGCGATAGAGAGGGAATTAGCATCACCTTTGATAATGGAGGTTTGTGAAATGGGCAACTCCAGTTTCATAGCATCAATTAAGAGGTGCTCAGGTTGAGGATTGAGTTGGGAGATTGCTTTCTTCATGGCTAGTTTGGTTGCTTCATAGATATTGACTTGGTCGATGACCTGATTATCCATGATACCAATTCCGATTGACAGTGCTTGGTCTTGAACTGCTTTGAAAATCTCCAGATGTTTCTTTTTAGGAATTTTCTTGCTGTCGTTGAGGCCTTTAATCTTACAATTTTTAGGTAAAATAACGGCTGCAGCGACTACAGGTCCAGCCAGAGGACCACGACCGACCTCATCAACACCTGCAATTAAGGTCAATCCTTGTTTATAAAGTTCTTTTTCATAGGAAAGCATGGATTCCAAACGAAGCTCCTCATCCAATTCAGCCTGAATGGCTTTTTTACGCTTGCTGATTTCTTTTTGAACCCCAGAGCGATTATCCTGCTCGAGTTCTAAAAAAATAGGGTTATTTAAGTCCTTAACTGTTGCAAGGAGTTCTTTGATTTCTTTAATCGTCGCCATCGAGGTCTTCCAATGTATCTAAGGTATAGTTACCGAGTTTACCATCGCGGACTTCCTTCACAAAGAGACTGTAAAAGCGGTCATAGTCATCACGGAAACCGAGGGCACGGGTCATATCCATAATGATAACAGGCGCTTCTTCCTCAATTTTCATTTGTTTGAAGCGTTCAGCCAGCTTTTCTGGATAATGTTCTTTGAAATAATTGAGGCCAAAAATAGTTACCTCATCCATAGGAAGCAACTGGTCTTTGATAGCACCTGTTAGGGCTAGTTTGAGAGCGACAGTTTCGTCTTCGAACTTAGGCCAGAGAATCCCCGGTGTATCCAAGATTTCCAAGTCTTTATTGGTTTTAAGCCATTGTTGTCCCTTGGTAACACCTGGTTTGTTGCCGACAACGGCAATCTTCTTACCAGCCAAACGATTCATGAGAGTTGATTTACCAGCGTTTGGAATCCCGATAATCATGGTACGCAAGGTTTCAATCTGAATACCACGTTCCTTTTGGCGAGCAATTTTATCAGCCATGAGCTTTTTGGCAGCGTCTGTTACAACTTTTACAGTTACTTGCTCTTTGGAGTTGATAGCCAGCGTCTGGATTCCTTGTGATTCAAAATACTGGCGCCATTCCTTGGTCATTGCTGGATCAGCCAAGTCTGCCTTGTTTAAAATCAAGAGTTTTGGTTTGTCACCAACAATCTTGGTCAACATAGGATTTTGACTAGATAGAGGTAAGCGTGCATCCACCAAAATCGTCACAAAATCAACAAATTTTAAATTTTCCTGAACCTGTCGACGCGCTTTAGACATGTGACCAGGAAACCATTGAATAGTAGCCATAATATATCTCCTTCGGATTGAAAAATTCTAAAACGTTTTCTTTCTTATCCTCTATTCTATCATAAATTAGCCTTTTTTGCATGGTCTTTTGGTTATGAGAAATTTGTTAAACATAATTTTATTTATGTCTTTTACAATACAGTAAACTTATATAAAGGATATTAGACTTCAAAAACTGTTAGACTTCAAAAACTGTTAGACTTCAAAAAGAGGATTTTCATCGCACTCAATATCAAAAAAGAAGAGCCGAAAAAAGAAGATGACGAATCATCTTCTTAAAAACTCATAGTTTTTAGTCTTCTTTTTTCTTGCGAGAAAGAAGTCCAAATCCACTTAGGGCTC
>CAURHZ010000287.1:0-2532 GCA_963524345.1 uncultured Streptococcus sp. | reverse complement strand
CTTCAACTGAGTAGTGTTCGCTGTTTGGATATTTTTTGTAAATATTTTTAAGATTCAATTCTACCATGAGGTGAACTCCTTTTGTTTTTTGATAGTTTTATTATAGATGAAAACGCTTTACATTTCTATGGCAAGGTGACCAAAAAAATAAAAAAGTTCTGTGCAACTTGCACAAAACTTTAGAGAATATCTGGTAAAATCAACTGATAACACAAGGTCAGGTCGGTCAATTCCTTTAACTGTAGCCCTGTCAATTCTTCCCATTTATCAATCTTGTATTGAAGAGAATTGCGGTGCAGATAGAGTTGCTGGGCTGTTTTAGTAAGAACAGCACTGTTTTCCCAAAGAGAAAGGATAATTTCCTGAATCTGATCCTGATCCAAAATCATCTGATGCAGGCATTCTTTAATGACTCTCAGGTCCACAAACCTTTCCCCCATGCTCCAAAGATAGAGTTGTGAAAAGGTGTGAACACCTTGGTGACCCTGACGCCACCAAGTCTTGAACAAATCCCGCTCCGCTTTGATCAAGTCGGATAGGGCTTGATGACCTGTTTGAGACCAAACCTGGCCTAACATGATTGACAGACGAAGACCAAAGTCATACTCAACCGCTTCAATCGTATCACTTAAAATAGCTCGTACAGAAGTGTATTTATCTTGTTGAAGTACGAAAACATAATCCTGAGCTCCGACCTGAATCACCGTCTGACAGTTGGGAAAAAGAGTCCGCATCATATCCAGCCAAGAAGCTAGATTTTCCTGCTGAAAATAGGAAAGATGACAATAAACCAACTGAATCTTTTTAAAAGTTTTCGGCGCCTGTCCCTTCCCCTCAATCAGATAAGGATACCAAGGACTGAGCGAAATAGTTTGCTCCTGTTTGGTTAAGAGAGCTACCAGTTGTTTTTCACGTTCGCTAAGACTAGCTTCCTCCAGCAAAATCCACTGCTGAGAAGCTAAAGGGAGAGTGAGATAGCCCTCTCTCTTTACTGGTTGGTCTGAAATCTGAGCTTCAGGAAACCAGTCTTGTAGTTCTTTTGCCATCATGTCCTAGCCCTCCACTTTTTGGATGCACCAAGAAATTAAGGTTTCGAGGCGCTCCATATTTTCAGTCATATGGAGATAGCCCATCACTGCTTCAAAACCTGTGGACATACGGTAAGTCACCACATCAGCATTTTTGGCCTTGGTGTGGCTATTGGTATTGCGACCACGTTTGTAGATTTCTTCTTCTTTTTCCGTCAGGACATGCTCCTCCAACATAAGAGAAATCAGGCGAGCCTGAGCTTTAGCCGACACATACTTGGTCGCTTCTTGGTGGAGGTTATTGGGTTTGGTCATGCCTTTTAGGATGAGGTGACGACGAATATACATAGAATACACCGCATCTCCTTCAAAGGCTAGCGCAATCCCGTTAATGAGATTGACATCAATCACGTGTCCACCTCACTCCATCCTTGGTGTCAAGGAGCTTAATCCCTTGAGCAGCCAATTGGTCACGGATATGGTCCGCTGTCGTAAAGTCACGATTGGCACGTGCTTCTTGTCTTTTTTGGATCAAGGCTTCGATTTCTGCATCCAAAACTTCCTCAACAAAGACAATTCCAAAGACTTCTAACATATCCGCAAGAGCTTGCTTAACACTTGCATCATAATTACCAGAGTTAATCCATTTGGCCATTTCAAAGACGACCGTGATACCGTTAGCAGAGTTGAAATCCTCATCCATAGCTGCTACAAACTTGTCTTTAAAGTCCTGTAACTCTTGAACATCTACAGTTCCAGTAAATGGTTGCTCATAGGTGTTTTTCAGATACTTGAGATTAGTCTCTGCATCACGCACTGCTTTTTCCGTAAAGTTGATTGGTTTACGGTAATGTTGAGTCGCAAAGAAGAACCGAAGAACTTGCCCATCGAGGGTTTTAAGGGCATCATGAACGGTAATAAAGTTACCCAAGGACTTAGACATTTTGACATTGTCGATATTGACAAAACCATTGTGCATCCAGTAATTGGCAAAAGTCTTGCCTGTTTTGGCTTCTGACTGGGCAATTTCATTGGTATGGTGTGGAAATTCGAGATCGGCTCCGCCACCGTGGATATCAATGGTATCGCCCAAAATTTCTGTCGACATGACCGAACACTCAATATGCCAGCCCGGACGACCAGGTCCCCAAGGACTGTCCCAAGAAATCTCGTCTGGTTTAGCAGATTTCCATAGAGCAAAGTCTACCGGATTTTCCTTGCGAGCCGTTTCTTCATCGGTACGACCTGAAGCGCCTAGCTCCAAATCTTCCAAGGTTTTATTAGCCAACTTGGCATAGTTGTGGGATTTTTCCACACGGAAATAGACATCTCCTTGGCTCTCATAAGCAAAACCTTTTTCAATCAAATCTTCCACAAAGCGGATGATGCCCGCCATAAACTCGACTACACGTGGATGGCGAGTCGCAGGTTTGACACCCAAGGCCGTCACATCCTCACGAAAGGCAGCGATGTACTTGTCCGCAACCTCCTGAGGCGTGATGCC
>CAURHZ010000286.1:0-2549 GCA_963524345.1 uncultured Streptococcus sp. | reverse complement strand
TAGTATAATAGTACGGTGTGAAAAAATCTGAAAAATGAGAAAGGATAAGGGATATGAAACAAGTTTTTCTCTCTACAACAACTGAATTTAAAGAGATCGATACACTTGAACCGGGTACTTGGATCAATCTCGTCAATCCGACTCAAAATGAATCACTCGAAATCGCTAACGCCTTCGATATCGATATTGCCGACCTTCGAGCACCGCTCGATGCGGAAGAAATGTCTCGTATTACGATTGAAGACGAGTACACCCTGATTATCGTTGACGTGCCGGTCACAGAAGAAAGAAATAACCGCACCTACTACGTAACCATCCCGCTTGGTATTATCATCACTGAGGAAACCATTATCACTACTTGTTTGGAACCATTACCGGTCCTCGATGTCTTTATCAACCGTCGTTTGCGTAATTTCTATACCTTCATGCGTTCGCGTTTTATCTTTCAGATTCTCTATCGCAATGCAGAGCTTTACCTAACAGCCCTTCGTTCGATTGACCGCAAGAGTGAACAAATCGAAAGTCAACTGCATCAATCAACTCGTAATGAAGAATTGATTGAGCTCATGGAATTGGAAAAAACCATCGTCTATTTCAAGGCTTCCCTCAAAACAAATGAGCGTGTGATTAAGAAATTGACCAGCTCAACCAGCAATATCAAGAAATACCTTGAGGACGAAGACCTGCTTGAAGACACCCTGATTGAAACCCAACAGGCCATCGAGATGGCAGACATTTATGGAAACGTCTTGCACTCTATGACAGAGACATTCGCCTCTATCATTTCTAACAACCAGAACAACATCATGAAAACCTTGGCCCTTGTGACCATCGTCATGTCCATCCCAACCATGGTCTTTTCTGCCTACGGGATGAACTTTAAGGATAATGAAATCCCCCTAAACGGCGAGCCAAATGCCTTCTGGTTAATCGTCTTTATCGCCTTTGCTATGAGTGTCTCGCTCACTCTCTATCTCATCCATAAAAAATGGTTCTAAGAGGAGTTCCTATGTCTCAGATTGATCTACAAAAATTAACAAAGAAAAACCAAGAGTTTATCCATATCGCTACCCAACAATTCATCAAAGATGGAAAAACAGACGCTGAAATTAAGGCTATTTTTGAGGAAGTCATTCCCAAAATCCTTGAAGAGCAAGCCAAGGGTACGACTGCTCGTTCCCTCTATGGCGCACCGACCCATTGGGCTCATAGTTTCACTGTCAAGGAACAATATGAAAAAGAGCATCCAAAAGAAAATGATGATCCAAAACTCATGATTATGGATTCAGCTCTTTTCATCACTAGCCTCTTTGCCCTCGTCAGCGCCCTCACAACCTTCTTCTCAGCAGATCAGGCTATCGGTTACGGTTTGATTACCCTTCTGCTAGTTGGACTTGTTGGTGGATTTGCCTTCTACTTGATGTACTACTTTGTTTACCAATACTATGGACCAGATATGGACCGCAGTCAACGTCCACCTTTCTGGAAATCTGTACTGGTTATCCTAGCTTCTATGTTCCTTTGGTTGCTTGTCTTCTTTGCAACAAGCTTCCTACCAGCTAGCCTTAACCCAGTACTTGCTCCATTACCACTAGCTATTATCGGAGCAGCCCTCCTAGCCCTTCGCTTCTATCTCAAGAAACGCTTGAATATCCGCAGCGCAAGTGCAGGACCAACACGCTATTAAGAGAACGATAAAAGCAACTGCAGATGCGGTTGCTTTTTCACTTACTTTTTTGATTTTAAAGTATTCTTCTGACATCCCACATAGCTCTATCTAATCTTTTGTGATAAAATAGGCTCAATCTATTTCTAGGAGGATAAAATATGATTTCTACTATTGGTATTGTTAGTTTATCTAGTGGCATTATCGGAGAGGACTTTGTCAAACACGAAGTGGACTTAGGTGTCCAACGTCTCAAGGACCTGGGACTCAATTCTATCTTTTTGCCCCATTCGCTAAAAGGATTAGACTTTATCAAGAACCATCCTGAAGCTCGTGCAGAGGATTTGATTCATGCCTTTTCTGATGATAGTATCGACATGATCCTATGCGCCATCGGTGGAGACGACACCTATCGCTTACTACCTTATCTTTTTGAAAATGACCAACTCCAAAAGGTTATCAAACAAAAAATTTTTCTTGGCTTCTCGGATACAACCATGAACCATCTCATGTTGCATAAACTAGGAATCAAGACTTTTTATGGTCAATCCTTCTTAGCAGACGTTTGTGAATTAGACAAAGAAATGTTAGCCTATAGCCTTCACTACTTTAAAGAATTGATTGAGACTGGAAGAATCTCAGAAATCCGCCCTAGTGACGTTTGGTATGAGGAAAGGACTGACTTCAGTCCCAAGGCTCTGGGGACACCTCGTGTCAGTCATGCAAATACCGGTTTTGAATTATTGCAAGGAAATGCCCAGTTCGAGGGGAAAATCCTCGGTGGTTGCCTCGAATCCCTCTACGATATCTTTGACAACTCTCGATACACAGATAGCACGGAGCTATGCCAAAAATACAAACTTTTCCCTGACTTGTCAGACTG
>CAURHZ010000285.1:0-2556 GCA_963524345.1 uncultured Streptococcus sp. | reverse complement strand
GAAATGATAGGGCGGCTCAAGGCAGACACCAAAGGATATTTCTGCTCATAATAGGCATGAGCTTGAAGGGCTACCAATACATAATCTGTAGCAAATTCGTCCTGTACATCAATGACGTAGGATTCACTTTGTCGCGACTCCTAGCCATACCAGCTTCTGGAATCGCGTTAAGGATGCCTTTATCGGCGAGGTGGACGAATGAGGTTTGAATTTATCGCAGATGAGCATGTCAAGGTTAAGACCTTTTTGAAAAAGCACGAGGTTTCTAAGGGACTTTTGGCCAAGATTAAGTTTAGAGGTGGAGCTATTCTGGTCAATGACCAACCGCAAAATGCAACGTATCTATTGGATATCGGCGACCGAGTTACCATTGATATTCCTGCTGAGGAAGGCTTTGAAACTTTAGAAGCTATCGAGCGTTCATTAGATATTCTCTATGAGGATGACCACTTTCTAGTCTTGAATAAACCCTATGGAGTGGCTTCTATTCCTAGTGTTAACCACTCCAATACCATTGCCAATTTTATCAAGGGTTACTACGTTAAGCAAAACTATGAAAATCAGCAGGTTCACATTGTGACCAGACTTGATAGAGACACTTCTGGCTTGATGCTCTTTGCCAAGCACGGCTATGCCCATGCACGATTAGATAAGCAGTTGCAGAAAAAGTCCATTGAAAAACGCTACTTTGCCCTCGTTAAAGGAGATGGACATTTGGAGCCGGAAGGAGAAATTATTGCTCCGATTGCGCGTGATGAAGACTCCATTATCACCAGACGAGTGGCTAAAGGCGGAAAGTATGCCCATACATCCTACAAGATTGTAGTTTCATATGGAAATATTCACTTGGTAGATATTCGCCTGCATACTGGACGTACTCACCAAATCCGAGTCCATTTTTCTCATATTGGTTTTCCTTTGTTGGGAGATGACTTGTACGGTGGTAGTCTGGACGACGGCCTCCAACGTCAGGCCCTGCATTGCCATTACCTATCTTTTTATCATCCATTTTTAGAGCAGGACTTGCAGTTAGAAAGTCCCTTGCCGGATGATTTCAGTAACCTAATTACCCAGTTATCAACTAATACTCTATAAAAAGTAATTCAGAGTATAATTTATTTTTTAAAGGAGAAAACTCATGGAAGTTTTTGAAAGTCTCAAAGCCAACCTGATTGGTAAAAATGCTCGTATCGTTCTCCCTGAAGGGGAAGAGCCACGTATTCTTCAAGCGACAAAACGCTTGGTAAAAGAAACAGAAGTGATTCCTGTTTTGCTTGGAAATCCTGAAAAAATTAAAATTTATCTTGAAATTGAAGGGATCATGGATGGTTATGAGGTCATCGACCCTCAAAATTATCCTCAATTTGAAGAAATGGTTGCTGCCTTGGTGGAGCGTCGTAAGGGCAAAATGACTGAAGAAGATGCACGCAAGGTTTTGGTTGAAGATGTCAACTACTTTGGTGTTATGTTGGTATACTTGGGCTTGGTTGATGGAATGGTGTCAGGTGCGATTCACTCAACTGCTTCAACAGTTCGCCCAGCTCTTCAAATCATCAAAACTCGTCCAAATGTTACTCGTACTTCAGGTGCCTTCCTCATGGTTCGTGGTACGGAACGTTACCTATTTGGTGACTGTGCCATCAACATCAATCCAGATGCAGAAGCCTTGGCTGAAATTGCCATCAACTCAGCAATTACAGCTAAGATGTTTGGCATCGAACCTAAAATTGCTATGCTAAGCTATTCTACTAAAGGTTCAGGATTTGGAGAAAGCGTTGATAAGGTTGTTGAAGCAACTAAAATTGCTCACGACTTGCGCCCTGACCTTGAAATCGATGGTGAGTTGCAATTTGATGCGGCCTTTGTTCCAGAAACTGCAGCTCTGAAAGCTCCTGGAAGTACGGTAGCTGGTCAAGCAAATGTCTTCATCTTCCCAGGTATCGAGGCAGGAAATATCGGTTACAAGATGGCTGAACGTCTTGGTGGTTTTGCGGCTGTTGGACCTGTTTTGCAAGGTTTGAACAAGCCAGTTAACGACCTTTCTCGTGGATGTAATGCAGATGATGTTTACAAGTTGACCCTTATCACAGCAGCCCAAGCAGTTCATCAATAAGATTTAGTCCTCTTTCCTTTGGGAAGAGGCTTTTTATACTCAATGAAAATCAAAGAGCAAACTAGGAAACTAGCCGCAGGCTGTACTTGAGTACGGCAAGGCGACGTTGACGTGGTTTGAATTTGATTTTCGAAGAGTATTAATACTAGGAAAAGGACAGTTAGAACCTTCTGTGTTATACTAGAGATATGTTAGATTTGAAAGAATACGGTATTGTCATGTGGCCGGAGGAGAAGATCATTTCTTTCCGTGAGAAACTTCTCGCCTGGTATGATGAAAACAAAAGAGATTTACCCTGGCGTAGAAGTAAAAATCCTTATCATATCTGGGTGTCTGAAATTATGCTCCAGCAGACCAGGGTGGATACAGTTATTCCATACTATGAACGATTCTTGGACTGGTTTCCAACAGTAGAAAGTTTGGCAACTGCCCCTGAAGAGCGT
>CAURHZ010000284.1:0-2578 GCA_963524345.1 uncultured Streptococcus sp. | reverse complement strand
AACTTAACCAATAAGATTGATATCGGAAAAGCGAATGACAATTATTTTGGTTATATCTTTAGTATTGGTTCTCTTCCTGAAGCGATTCACAATGTTGAAATCGAGGACAAGACAAAATTCGGTATTTTAGCCTATGCTGTAAATACCATGAAGTCTGTCATGACGGATCAGGTCTTTAACATTAAGGTTGAGACAGAAAATGGAAATTATGTTGGTGAAGCGAGCCATGTTTTGGTTCTCTTGACAAATTACTTCGCTGACAAAAAAATTTTTGAAGAAAACAAGGACGGCTATGCCAACATTTTGATTCTGAAAGATGCCTCTATATTCTCCAAATTATCCGTCATTCCTGATTTACTAAAAGGGGATGTTGTCGCAAATGATAATATCGAGTATATCAAAGCGCGTAATATTAAGATCTCTTCAGATAGTGAATTGGAGTCAGATGTTGACGGCGATAAATCGGATAACCTACCTGTAGAAATCAAGGTTCTAGCTCAGCGAGTTGAAGTGTTTTCAAAACCGAAAGAGTAAAAGATAAAAATTAGTTTATTATTCACAACGAAATTAAGTTCTATATCAACGATTGGAGGAGGAATGAATTCTCTATTTGATGAATTTCGAACAATTTGTTCTCATTTAAACCAAATCGGAATCACTCCGACGCTCATGGGGTCTTTGGGGTTTGAATACCGATCAAATGAAGAATGGGGGCCGTCTGACATTGACATTCATGTGCCTGGTGACCCTAGAGGTTGGGAAGCACCTGATCATCTCAGAATTTATGAGTGGGACAAGATAATGAAAGTGATGAAACACTTAGGCTATTCCTTAATAGATATTCATGAGCATGAATTCCAAAAAGATGGCCTGAGTGTTGAGTTTGGAAGTATCGATTCTTTACCTGATTTTGCAGGAGTTTCGGAATCGGATATAGAGCTGATTCATCTTGAGAACATCACTTTTCGCGTTCCAAGTTTGGAACAGTTTTTAAGTATTTACAAGGCTTCTTCCCAAGATTCCTATCGAAATGATCACAATAACAATAAGGATTTTAAAAAAATTGAGTGGCTGGAAAGACATTTGTAAATCATCATTTGAAAAGTAGCAAGTTGTAAAACTGGCTGCTTTTTTATTTATAGAACCAAACCACTAGAATCTACGGACAAGCCTTGAAAATAAAATACGAAAGTAGTATACTAGAATCACAATTATGAAAACGTTTGCGTAAGATTTGAATTAGAACTTAAGGAGACAAATTGATGGAATTAAGTGCCATTTACCATAGGCCTGAGTCGGAGTTTGCCTATCTTTATAAGGATAAGAAGCTTCATATTCGGATTCGAACTAAGAAAGGGGATATTGAAAGCATCAACTTACATTATGGGGATCCTTTTATCTTTATGGAGGAGTTTTATCAAGATACAAAGAAAATGGCCAAGATAACTTCTGATGCCTTATTTGACTATTGGCAGGTTGAAGTGTCCGTTGACTTTGCACGTATCCAGTATCTCTTTGAACTCAAGGATACAGAAGGTCAAAGTATTTTGTATGGCGATAAAGGGTGTGTGGAAAATTCTCTAGAAAATCTTCATGCTATTGGAAATGGATTTAAGTTGCCTTATATACATGAGATTGATGCATGTCAGGTTCCTGACTGGGTTTCAAATACAGTATGGTATCAGATATTTCCTGAGAGATTTGCCAATGGAAATGCTTTATTAAACCCAGAAGGGGCTTTAGACTGGGATTCATCTATCACACCTCAAAGTGATGATTTCTTTGGTGGTGATTTACAGGGGATTATTGACCATCTGGATTATTTGCAAGACTTGGGCATTACTGGACTTTATCTTTGTCCTATCTTTGAATCTACGAGCAATCATAAGTACAATACGACGGATTACTTTGAAATTGACCGTTATTTTGGAGACAAGGAGACCTTTCGGGAACTGGTCGAGCAAGCTCATCAGCGTGGCATGAAAATCATGCTGGATGCTGTATTTAATCATATTGGTTCGCAATCGCCTCAATGGCAAGATGTTGTCGAAAACGGTGAGGAGTCTGCTTATAAAGATTGGTTCCATATTCAACAATTTCCAGTGATGACTGAAAAACTAGCCAACAAGAGAGAGTTGCCTTATCATGCTTTTGGTTTCGAGGACTATATGCCTAAGCTAAATACAGCCAATCCAGAGGTCAAGGATTATCTTTTAAAGGTTGCGACTTATTGGATTGAAGAGTTTGATATTGATGCTTGGCGTTTGGATGTGGCTAATGAGATTGACCATCAGTTTTGGAAGGATTTTCGTAAGGCAGTTTTAGCTAAAAAGCCTGAACTTTATATCCTAGGAGAAGTCTGGCATACGTCTCAGCCTTGGCTAAATGGCGATGAGTTCCATGCGGTCATGAATTATCCTTTATCTGATAGTATCAAGAGCTATTTCTTACGAGGAATTAAGAAGACAGACCAATTCATCGATGAAATCAATGGTCAGTCTATGTATTACAAGCAGCAGATTTCAGAGGTTATGTTTAATCTCTTGGATTCGCATGATACAGAGCGAATCTTGTGGAC
>CAURHZ010000283.1:0-2583 GCA_963524345.1 uncultured Streptococcus sp. | reverse complement strand
TCATCCACCAATGGTCCATCTGGCTGATCACAGCCAACCTCTTTTTGATCATGACCTACTACACCGCCAGAGTCAAACAACTCGGCCTGCAAACAGATAATCTATAGAAACAGGACCCCGTGTGAGGTCCTGTTTTAGATTAATGACAAAGCCATCTTAGAAACTTTCCTTAGGTGAGTACGGACGTCAGCGAACTTCTAAGAAGTTCCATGACTTAGTTTTGAGCCTAAGGTCTCAAAACTCCCGAGTGCCTGAAACAATCGTGTTTCAGGCACTTTTCTCACGGCGGAAAGTTTCAGCAATTTCTTGATTCTCTCAAAAAATTAAAACCTATTTATATTTCTTTGCAGAATTGCTTAACTTATTTTATTTAAAAATAGTACAGGACCTCACATGAGGTCCTGCTTTTTGTATTTCTATGCTTTTAATTGTAAGAGTTCTTCAATCTCTGCTAGGGTGCTAGCTTGGGAGATGGCGCCACGGAGTTTGGCTGCACCAGATGTTCCACGGAGGTAGTGAGGGGCGAGACCACGGAATTCACGAACGGCAATGTGCTCACCTTTGAGATCAATCAAGCGTTTCAAGTGTTCGTAAGCAATCTTCATCTTGTCTTCAAAAGTCAAATCAGGCAGGATTTCACCTGTTTCAAAGTAGTGGTTGATTTGGTTGAAGAGATAAGGATTGCCCATAGCGGCACGGCCAATCATGACTGCATCGGCACCGACTTCTTCGATCCGTTGTTTGGCCTCTTGAACTGTACGGATATCTCCGTTTGCGATAAATGGAATCTTAGTTAGGGCCTGTGCAACCTTGTGAAGGGTCTCAAGATCCGCATGCCCCGTATACATTTGCTCCCGAGTTCGCCCATGCATGGCAAGGGCAGAGACACCCGCAGCTTCAGCAGCGAGGGCGTTCTCAACTGCTAGGGAAGGATCCGACCAACCCGTCCGCATTTTAACAGTGAGGGGGATATCAAGGACGGATTGAACCTTGTTGATGATGGAGTAGATCTTGTCTGGATCTTTGAGCCACATGGCACCAGCCTCGTTCTTGACGATTTTATTCACCGGGCAACCCATGTTGATATCGACGATATCGGTCTTGGTATTTTCTTGGATAAATTCAGCTGCGCGTGCGAGGCTGTCTTCGTCGCTTCCAAAGAGTTGGATCGATACAGGATTTTCGCCTTCATCGATATGGAGCATATGCAGTGTCTTTTCATTGTTGTACTGGATTCCCTTGTCAGAGACCATTTCCATCACAACGAGCCCTGCTCCCAGTTCTTTGGCAATGGTCCGGAAAGCCGAGTTGGTCACTCCAGCCATTGGGGCTAGGACAGTACGGTTAGGGATTTCGACATCCCCGATCATAAATGGCGTATTAAGATTTGTCACGAGTGAGTTCCTCCAAGTCATTTTCGTCAAAGTGGTAGTGGGTTTGGCAAAATTGGCAGGTAATCTCTGCACCGTGATCTTCGTCTTTCATCTCTTTTAGATCACTAGCTGGCAGACTTGCTAAAGCGTTCAAGAAACGCTCACGGCTGCAGTCGCACTGGAAGCGAAGTCCTTCTTCAGAGAGGCGTTTGAAAGGTTCATCTCCATAGATAGCGGCAAGAAGAGCTTCAATATGGTCTTCAGATTCCAAAAGTATGGAGATGGCAGGCATTTCTTGGATGCGTTTTTCAAAGCGCGCGATTTCTTCTTCCTTGGCATTTGGCAAGACCTGGAGCAAGAAGCCACCCGCCACTTTAACCTTATCTTCGTCATCCAACAGAACATTGAGTCCAACTGCAGATGGTGTTTGTTGGCTTTCTGTCAGATAAAAGGCCAGGTCTTCTCCGATTTCACCGGTGACAAGAGGGGTCATGGAGTTATAAGGATTTCCCGTACCATAGTCAGTGATGACCAGGAATTCTCCGTTTCCGACAAATGGTCCCACCAGGACTTCACCAGTTGCCGTCTTCTTGATATCCACTCCAGGATTTTGCACGTAGCCCTTAACATTTCCCTTGGTATCTGCCACGGTGATGATGGCTCCGAGTGAGCTAGTCCCAAGGACCTTGACCGTAATTTTAGTATCTCCTTTCTCGTTTGCTGCTAAGATTTGACTGGCAATGAGGGTACGGCCAAGTGCGACCGTGGAGCTAGCTTGTGTATGATGTTTTTCTTGGGCTGTTCGTACGGTTTCTGTACTGTCTAGTACATAGGCACGAAAAGCGCCACTTTCTGAGATAGTTTTAATAATTTTGTCCATAGCTTCTATTTTAGCATAAAAAAGGGAAAGAGGTGAAGGGAGTAACTTGATTTATTTAGACGGTGAAGGGATAAAATCTTTCAGGGGAGAGCTTCGCTTAGAAACTGAATAGAATAGGATCTGTTTTAGGAAGTAAAGAAGGCAAAAGACGAACAATCATTCTTTAACGTTTAAAATGACGATCAAAAGATGGATGTTCGGAAAATGAGAAGCGGATTTTAAGGGTAAAAAACCAAGTAAAGAAATAGCCGACCTTGAAAAAAACGAGGAAATTTCTTATAATAGAGTGTAAGACAAACTTGCAGGTGAGACTCCTGCCCTTAGTTTGAA
>CAURHZ010000282.1:0-2586 GCA_963524345.1 uncultured Streptococcus sp. | reverse complement strand
CCTTGAGGAGTTCCGTTTCCTATTTCACCAACTTCCATACTATCCCAATTAAACTGAACACTTTTAACCTTAGGACTCAAAGATTTTACAAAATCGGCCATATCTTTTTCATGTTCCCTTAAATAAGCCAGTTGCTTCTCTCTAGCGCTAAATTGCTTACTTGATTGAGTGTCATTTGAAAAGATGCTTTGTTTTTGACTAGCGATAATCATACCCCCTGCTAATACAGAAGCGACGGTTAAAAGAATTGCCAATTTACCTTTTTTCATGCTTCATCCTCCTTGATAAGAAAAAGGTATAATAATTGCATTGAAATATGAATAGATTGCAACAACATGACTAGATGATATTTATGTCGGAAAAGAAAAAGTCAGGAAAGAACGACTTTTCTTTAAACTACTACTGCTCTACCAAAACTCTACGTTGCTTTTTCAGCTCATTATCTTTGTCCACATCGTAATATCTCTCAAACTCTTCTTTGGTATTCACTTGATGGACTTGTCCATCGGTACTCAATTCTGATGGAATCGTGATCCCTTCATAGAGATTCGTATTAGCGGGAACGAAGAGTTGGTACAGCTCAATAAACTTTTGGACATTTCCGTAAACAGTATCATAGTCTAGTTTGGAATCAATCAGAATATAAAACTGAGAGTCCTTTTTACTTAATAATTGATAGGCTTTTGGATCTTTTGACTCCAGTACACTGTTATTTAATACATTTATTCTAAAGGATAGCATATTTTGATTTATGCTATCAACCCCAGTTGTCGTACTAAGATTATCCGTAGTTTCTGAAATTCTATCTCTTAATTTACCTAAATCTACAAAAATATCTTGACGATTATTTCGTTGCATTTTCGTATCTTCCCACTCAATTTGCTTTGTCTCTAGATTTAGCCAAAGATATTTACTAATAGTTTTTTCTTCAGTAGTTAGATAAGATTTGATAGGTAGATAATTTTTCCCATCTTTTTCTACAATCGCTTCAATTTCTGCTGGCTTATAAGTCTTATTATATTTTTTTACAAAACGATAAAGGTCTAGATCTTCTTTTTTTAAGGTGTGATTTTGTATTTTATAGATCGAAAGTTTGAAATAACCTTCAGAATCATCTTTTGGAAAAGACATTGTTGGTATATTCTTTAATCTTTTTATATTCTGACGAATAATATAGCGTTCATTAGATGCCCCATGTACACCTAAATACTTTTCACTTAAATATGGATTGTACTTTGCAAATAACTTATCTTCTTCAGGAGTTAGGGATTTCCAATGAACCACAACACCTCGATCATCTTCTAAAAATTTATAAGAATCGATTTCCCATTTTCCAGTATAGTAATCATAATTCTCATATTTTGCACGCTCTTGCTTAGCTTTCACTTGTTGTCGGTGGTGTTGATAGGTAAAAAGTACAAAAACAGCGACTGCGATTACTAGAACTAACGAAGCAACAATAACTAATTTCCTTTTCATCTATCTTTTTTCCATTTCTATTATAAATCTAATAAATTGCTAAAAAATTATAAAAGGCTACTCGTCAAAAAGTTTTCCTTCTACACGAAGTGGACTACCGCTACCAAAACCTTCGATTAAATCTTTCTCGCCATTTTTACCGTCTTTTAAATAGACCAAAACACTCCAACTTGAATTTTGGATATGATTAAATCCTCCATAGACCATAAGAATTTCGCCACCTCCTTGTGGCGTACCATTTCCTATCTCATCCCATTGCGTTTCATCCCAAGCAATCTGGACAGATTCAACTTTAGGACTTAACGATTTTACAAAATCTTCAATTTCTTTCGCATGCTTCTTTAAATCTTCTAACTGTTGTTCCTTGGAACTGGCTTGCTTTGCTTGATGACTATTAATTGAAAACAAGTTTGGATGTTGAGAACCGATAATGGCCATTCCTGATAAAGTAATTGCTGTAAATCCCAATATAAGAATTTTCTTCTTTTTTCTCATTGATCCTCCAAGAAAAATGCTTTCTACTATCATATCGAAATCTATAGAGATAAGCAACTTCATCACTAGTTGGTGTTTTTGTGCAACAAAAAAGGGAGTGGGAAAGAACTCTGACGAATTAAAAGAGTTCGTATTCCCACCCCCGCACAGTTGATTAGGTCATCTTTGGAGCTTGTATAGTGAACAAAGATGCCAATCAACCACTGCGTCATATATTTATTTCTATCAGACTTCAAAGGCTGGACGATTTTTGCCCAGCCTCTTTTAGATAGGTTTAGTTTTTAGGTTTGCGAAGCAATCCGAACAAGATACCACTTACGACTGCACCGATCAATACAAACAAGATGTAAAGAAGTGGATTTGATGTAAGAGCGATAACGAAGATTCCTCCGTGAGGAGCCATGAGTTTCAAGCCTGCAAGACCAACAAGGGCACCTGTCAATGCTGAACCTGCAATGAAGCTAGGGATGGCACGAGCTGGGTCAGCTGCACCGAAAGGAATGGCACCTTCTGTGATGAAGGAAAGACCCATAACAATGTTTGTCAAACCAGAATCTCGTTCTTCTTGTGTGAATTTATCTTTAAACAATACAGTTGCTACGAATACTGCCA
>CAURHZ010000281.1:0-2604 GCA_963524345.1 uncultured Streptococcus sp. | reverse complement strand
GGATACGCTCCACTGCAATATCACTCGGAATGGTACAATCTGCTCCAAGTATGAAGCCCTCTTTTCCTGTTTCTTCTATCAAGCGTTTGGTTTCAGCTTGAATTTCTTCCTTACTGCCTCGATAGAGAAGGCCATCTTTACCATTTTCAAATCCTCCCAAAACAGTACGATCCTTGAAAATCTCACGACCTTCTTTTAGGCTGATCCCTTCTGGACCAACTGCCCAGTTAAAAACATGAGCTGGATAGTCGGCAAAGATATGAATATCATTTCTAGCTCCCTCATAGCCACAGATGTGAAGGATATTTACCCCGCCAACCAACTTAGCTGCATTTAAAACAGTCAGTTCACTCGGCGCAATAATCTCCTGATAGGCTTCAGCAGAAACACGCGCATCCTGAATACTTTGCACACTGAGATAAATACCGTCTGCTCCTGCATCTTTAATAATAGCTTGACTCAAGCTAGCGATATCTTGCGCAATCACATCAAGTACTTTTTTCAATTTCTGAGAATCTTGAACTAAGAAATCTGCAATGAGATCATCTCCACCAGACACTTCTCCAAGTAACCATTTGAGGTAGGTCACAGGCGCAAATATATTGTAAATAGCAACAATATCTTCAGTAAACTCCCTCTTAATCTTCTTCACTAATTCTACCTGCTCTCTAATCCACGGATGATCTTCACCCAGAGGTTGAATCTCCGACAACTCTTGAAGTGACTTTCCTTTGGAAATAACTGGATTTGGATAAGCAAAATAGCCATCACTCATCAACTTGATAAAGTCTGGATGTAGGTCACGGATAAAACGTTTGTGACCTTGTATGTTCTTTTCAATAATCACAGGATTGGAAAATCCCTTTAACCATTCCTCTTCTGATGTAAAGTGGTGCCAAAAACCTACAGGTACACGGTCAACCACTTCTCCTCTAAATGCTTTTAAAACCCATTCTCTTTTTTCTGACATCTCTATTATCCATTTCTTTCTTTTTCAACTAATAAAACACTGGCAATATCATTGGTTTGAATAAAGTGAAGACTTCCTTTCTGAAAATCCTGAACTCCATGACATCTTGGCCCTTCCTTACAAGTAAGTCCCTTTGTAAGACTGATCGCAAGTAAGATGACAAAGCCGAGGGCTGTCCCTACCAATAGCCACTTTTTTCTTTTCATAAGGCCCTCCTATTCTAAAATAGCAGCCTGACGAATCCAGTCCAATCTTTCTAATTCAAAGTCATCTGGAACCGTGCAATCCGCTCCAAGAAGGACTCCTCTAGTCCCAGCTTCAGCCAACAATCGTTTGGTTTCCTCTTGTAGTGCAGCCTTTCTACCTCCATAAAGCAGGCTCTCCTTCCCATTTTCAAAACCACCCAAGACCGCTTTGCCATGAAATAGCTCCTGACCTTGAGGTAAACTGACTGCTTCATGGTGGGTTGCCCAATTGAAAACCTGGGCTGGATAATCTTTGAAAATAGTCACATTGTTACTGGCACCTTGGAAACCGCAGATATGCAGGATATTTACCCCACCTACCTGATTGGCAGCTTCTAAAACCTTTATGTTGCTTGGCTCAATATAGGTCTGATACAATTCTGCTGTGATGCGCTCATCCTGAATTTCTTGTGTACTGAGGTAAATCCCATCTGCTCCACCATACTGAATGATTGCCTTGGTTAGGATTGCGATATCCTCAGCTATTACATCTAAAATCTCCCTGAATAACTCTGGATTTTCAAGAAAAATATCTGCAACCTCCTTATCACCTCTAGAAGTCTCTGTACGAAACCATCTTTTCAGATAGGAAATTGGAGAAAAGATATTGTAGAATGAAGCAATGTCCTCAGTGAAGGTTGCTCGAATAGCTTGTACCACTTCTACTTGTTGCTGAATCCAAGGATGGTTTTCACCAATCGACTCAATAGAAGCCAGCTCCTGAATACTTGAAACCAAAGGACTGTAGACATTACTTGGATAAATAAAAAATCCGTCACTCATCATTTTGACAAAATCAGGATGAATTTTTTCAACGTACTCCCGATGTCCCTCTACACTTTTTTGAAAGATACGTGGGTTATTTAAACCTTGCCCTTTTTCCTCCAGTGTTACAAAATGAAACCAAAAGCCTACAGGAACTCGTTCCACCTCTTCTCCTCGGATGGCTTTAAAAACTAGCTCTCTTTTACTTGTCATACTTTTCTCCTTCCATTTGGATTGAAACCATCTTACCACTCCTTTTGACCTTTTCCCAATATATATTGACTATCGACTTGATTGATATTGTTTATATCAATAACGAAAAAAATCTCTGGAAAGCTTGATTTTACTAGCTTTTCAGAGATTCTTTTCTGTTTATTGCTTTTTTAAAATAGTTGTTATATAGATTTTTTATCAGCCTGATTAGGATTTCTTATTAAGCATCTTTCATGGCAAAGTATTCCCGTACTTTTGGAGCCACTTGCGTTCCGAAAAGTTCAATAGCTCTCAGAACTTGGTCATGAGGCATGGAACCAAGCGGTAGATGGAGCATGAAGCGGTCCAAACCTAAGTCTTCAATCATGCGAATCAATTTTTCGGCCACCTGATCTGGATTGCCCACAAACA
>CAURHZ010000280.1:0-2605 GCA_963524345.1 uncultured Streptococcus sp. | reverse complement strand
TAAAAACAAATCAGGAAATCTTCACGATTCCCTGATTTTTTCTATTTACGTTTTCGTGTTGAACGACGTTCTGTCAAACCATGAGGTAAGAGAACTTCACGTTCTTCCAATTCTTCCTTGTGCATAATCTTCGTCAACATACGCATACTAATAGCACCAAGATCATAAAGAGGTTGGGCAATAGTTGTCAAGTTTGGACGGGTAAAGCGTGAGATTTGTGAATCATCACTCGTAATGATTTCAAACTCTTCCGGCACTGACACACCGTGGTCAGCCAAACCATTCAAGACACCTGCAGCCAATTCATCACCTGTTACAACTGCTGCAGTTGCATTCGATGAAATCAAGCGTTCTGCCAAGGCATAGCCGTCTTCATAAGTATATTTAGACTCAAATACCAAGCCTTCGCTATAAGAAATCCCTGCTTTTTTCAAGGCTTCCTTGTAGCCAACCAAACGAACCTTACCATTGATATCATCCACTAGTGGACCGCTAACAAAAGCAATGCGCTCATTTTCTTTAGCAAGGTAGGTCACTGCATCAATCGTAGCTTGTTTGTAGTCAATATTGACACTTGGAAGCTGATGTTCTACATCCACAGTTCCTGCAAGAACAACTGGTGTCCGAGAGCGAGAAAACTCTGAACGAATTTTTTCAGTCAAGTGGTACCCCATAAAAATGATACCATCCACTTGCTTAGAAAACAGTGTATTAACCACTGAAACTTCCTTGTCATCATCCTCATCACTATTGGCAAGGACGATGTTATACTTGTACATTTCAGCGATATCATCAATCCCTTTGGCAAGCGTTGAGAAATAACCATTAGTGATATTGGGGATCACAACACCGACAGTGGTTGTCTTTTTACTTGCAAGACCACGCGCCACTGCATTTGGACGGTAATCCAAACGGTCAATCACCTCAAGCACTTTTTTTCGAGTATTCTCTTTTACATTCTTATTGCCATTGACTACACGGCTAACTGTCGCCATTGAAACTCCTGCTTCACGGGCGACATCATAAATCGTTACTGTATCGTCTGTATTCATTCCATTTCCTTTCTATATCATACCTCACGAGACTCTAAAAAAAGAGACGGTATGAAAATTTCGTTTTCATGATTCCACTTATTCCATTTTATCACTATTTGTAAACACTTTCAAGCATTTTTTGAAGATTATTTGAAAAAATTTCATAGGAAGCTATGTTTATGAAGAAAAAATCACCTTTTCTTGATTTTTAATCCTATTTGCTGTATGATAAGGGAAAAGAAAGGGGGGCAGAAATATGGCTTTTACCAATACCCACATGCGGTCGGCTAGTTTTGGCATTGTTACCAGCTTGCCTGATGATGTCATTGACTCTTTTTGGTATATTATTGACCACTTCTTAAAAAATGTCTTTGAATTGGAAGAAGAACTCGAGTTTCAATTGCTCAATAATCAAGGAAAAATTACCTTCCACTTTTCAAGTCAACACCTCCCTACAGCTATTGATTTTGACTTTAACCATCCTTTTGACCCTCTTTATCCCCCAAGAGTACTGGTTTTAGACATGGACGGTAGAGAAACTATCCTCCTCCCAGAAGAAAATGACCTATTTTAAAAACTCTAGCCTTCAGTTACAAGTGACTGAAAACTAGAGTTTTTCTATTTTTTCAAAGCATCATACAAGCTGCGGATAGGTTGCTTTAATGTAGGATGGATAAAATGAGGTGCAATTTCCTGTAAGGATTCAAGGACAAAAAGGCGTTCTGCTATGTAAGGATGAGGCAAGATAAGCTCGTCTGTATAAATGACCTGGTTCTCCACAAAGAGCAAGTCCAAATCAATCAAACGAGGTCCCCAATGCACTTCTCTCACCCGTCCCATCTCTGACTCAATGGCTAACAAGGTTTCTAACAAGACTGGTGCTGGTAGCCAGGTTTCCACCTCAACCACTTGATTAGCAAAGCTATCTTGCTCCACTCCACCCCAAGGCTCCGTCGCTAAGACACTGGACTCTTTGAGAATATGGATGCCACGAGATCGCAATTTGTCAATGGCTTGCTCCAAGTTCGCTTGCTTATCTCCCATATTGCTTCCTAGGGCGATAAAGGCTCGTTGCTTGCGACGATGAATGGTCACCGAGCAAGTATCTAGTGGCAAATGCACTGGCGCCCAAGGTTTTTTCAGTTCCAGCTTCATTTCTTGGACAAGAGGATAAGCCTCAAAAGTACGTTCTACCAGTTTGTAGGCTACCGTTTCAATCAAGTCCTCAGTGGTTTCCTGAAACCAAGTCGTCCACTGTTGACACAGTTCTCCGTAATGGACAGAAGCCGTTAAATCCAAATCTGTAGCCGCCTTGGTCATATCATAGAATAGGATTGCGGAAATAACAAACTTCTGCCCCAATTCTTTCTCACTAGGAAAAAGACCATGATAGGCAAAAATTTCCAAATCCTTAATCTGCAGTTGATCCATAACTAGTCCTTTCTAGAAAAATCCGCTTCAAGCGGATTCTTTTTATACTCAATGAAAATCAAAGAGCAAACTAGAAAGCTAGCCGCAGGCTGCTCAAAACACTGTTTTGAGGTTGCAGATGGAAGCTGACGTGGTTTGAA
>CAURHZ010000279.1:0-2617 GCA_963524345.1 uncultured Streptococcus sp. | reverse complement strand
GCTCGCCCATATCGCGACCATCTACAGTCATCATGCGACCAGGCTGAGCTGGCAGGTAGTTGCTGAGGAAATTTTTAAAGTTCTTTTCTCCAATAAAGCAAATCCCTGTTGAGTCTTTCTTCTTAGCAGTCGCAAGGCCTGCTTCTTCTGCTAGTTTTCGAACGTCAGGCTTTTCCAAATGTCCTAGTGGGAACATGGTTTTTTGGAGTTGTTCTTGCGACAGTTGGCTGAGGAAATAGGTCTGATCCTTGCCATTATCCACACCGCGAAGCATGTGAACAGTGCCATCCTCATCACGCGCCACTCGGGCATAATGCCCAGTCGCTACATAGTCTGCCCCCAAGGTCATGGCATAGTCCAAAAAGGCCTTGAACTTGATTTCCTTGTTGCACATAACATCTGGATTTGGCGTGCGCCCTGCACGGTATTCCGCTAGGAAATACTCGAAAACGCGGTCCCAATACTCTTTTTCAAAATTGACAGAGTAGTAAGGAATGCCGATCTGATCTGCCACCGCAGCCACATCTTTGTAATCTTCGGTCGCCGTACAGACGCCGTTTTCATCTGTGTCATCCCAGTTCTTCATGAAGATACCGATCACATCGTAGCCCTGCTCCTTGAGCAAAAGAGCCGTCACCGACGAATCAACACCACCACTCATCCCCACAACAACACGTGTTTTAGAGTTCTCACTCATGGTAAGTCTCCCATCTATTCGTTTATTCACGATTGAAGGTCGTGTGTGCTTCACGATTGAAGGTCGCTTGAGCAGTATTCATTATAACATGCTTGGTTAGAGAAGACAAGAAAGAGGCTGATAATCGACCAACCTCTTTCATAAAATAATCAATCCTTCAACAAAATCCATTGTTGAAATGCTGTTCTAAACCATTGATCGCTCAGATTTCCCAGAATAGAGCTGTTCTAACTATCGAACAGATTAAATCCATACATATCCACGCAATTCTACGTTTAGAATTGCTATAAAATAAATGTTTTAGGGATATTCTAAGTCTTTGACTGCTTAAAATTTTACGTTCTGAAGGATTTTAAAGCTAGAATATCATAAAAATCATGAAAACTGAACTATTCGAAGCTTCAGAGTCATACGATTTCCATAGGAAGTATCTTTTTAGTACGTGTGGTTAGGAGGTGATTTTAGGGAATCTCCCAAAAACAACCGATTTCCTATTTTTATCAATCAAAAATGTTGATAAATGAGTGTTTTAAAATTAAATTTTAAAGGTATCCTTAAATTTAAAGATTTTTGATAAGATTTCTGTATTTTTTACAATTCAATGATACGATGGCATTGTTGGGCTACATAAGCATCGTGGGTCACAATAATGACTGTTTTCCCCTCTCGATTCATCTCTAAGAGAAACTTCAAAACCAAATCTCTATTTTCAGAGTCCAGCGAACCTGTCGGTTCATCTGCTAAAATCAGCTGGCTGGGTTTTAATATGGCTCTAGCCACTGCAATTCGTTGTTGTTCCCCACCAGACAACTCGGAGACCTTTTGATGCAAAGTAGCTGGCAAACCTACTCTCTCTAAAATCTCTTCCACCTTTTTGAGCTTGTCTTTCTTGGACAATTTCACATATTTCAGCGCCAGCATGAGATTGTACTCGACCGTTTCATCATCAATCAGGGCAAAATTTTGAAACAGATAAGAGATGTGTTCACGGATTATTGTTTGTGACTTGGCAGAATTAACCGCTAGATTTGTCTGGCCAAAAATCTCATACCGTCCGCTATAATCACCATCTATCAAACCTAATAAATTTAACAAGGTCGACTTACCACTACCACTTTTTCCAACGATGGCAACCAAATCTCCCTGATCAATCCTGAGAGATAAGTGATCCAAAATCACTTTTCCTCCAATGGTTTTGGTAATATTTTCCAACTCAATCATAAGATGCCCCCTTTCAATAACTCTACTAGACTTCTTTTCTCCATCCTAGAAGCCAAGACTAACACAAATAGTATATCCAGACATGTAAAGCCTGCAAACAGCAGGAGTGGCAAGAGCGCATGGGCAAAGAAAATCAATACTAGAAGAGGGAGACTATAGCCCAACAAAAGTAGAACGAGGAGAGGACGGTAGCGATCGACCAGTTTCCACCCCATAAACTTCTTGGTAATGATATCCCTGCGCTTCAACAAGAAAGTTGTTACTAGTAAGAAGTAGGAAATCATCATGCTAAGGAGACCAAACAAAGCAAAGAGTATATTAAGATTTCGAACTGCATCTCGATAAGAATCTACTTTCTCTTGTTGAATGGCTTGAATCGATGAAAATTTTAAATAATTCCCATCTGATAATTTCTCAACTAACTCCGTAATCACTTTTTGATTTTGTTCTGTATTTTCAACTTTCATCGGGTTATTTAAACCTGTCGTTGACAAACGAGTCTTTTCTTCCCACATCATGTCTTGATCATTTACTAGACTAATGATTGGATTGTGGAGATTTTCCTTTCGCTCATTGTTATAAGGGAAGAAAGACCAATCTCTTTCATAGTAGGCAATTTCTACATCCATATCTTCTATTGTTTGCTTTTGCTGATCTTCATACCTCATAGAAAGATAGGCGATGGATTTTCCCAAGAAC
>CAURHZ010000278.1:0-2619 GCA_963524345.1 uncultured Streptococcus sp. | reverse complement strand
ATCATGCCACAAATGGGTGTTGAGTATCGCATAGAACCGACTGAAGAGCAAAAAGCTCTTTATCACAAGATGATTGATTGGGGAGCAGATATTATCTTTGGAGGGCATCCACACGTAGTTGAACCGTCTGAAATTGTTGAAAAAGATGGGGACAAGAAACTCATTATCTATTCAATGGGGAACTTCATTTCCAATCAACGAATTGAAACCATGCAAGATGAAGAGAATGCTAAGTGGACAGAGCGTGGCGTGCTCATGGATGTGACCATTAAGAAAAAAGCAGGTAAGACGACAATTGAAACTGCCAAAGCGCATCCTTCTTGGGTAAACCGTACACCAAAAGGAACCTATTCTCCAGAAGGTTATCCACTCTTCCTTTACCAAACCTATATCTTAGAAGATTTTATCGAGGGTGGTAGTCATCGTGACCAGTTAGATGAAGCGACTAAGGAACGAATTGATACAGCCTATAAAGAAATGAACGAACATGTAGGATTGAAGTGGGATTAGTTTGAATCCAGAGGGAAGTAAATGACGATTAAAATAATTGCGACAGATATGGATGGGACCTTGCTGGATGCTAGAGGCCAGCTTGATCTTCCACGCTTGGAAAAGATTTTAGATAAGTTGGATCAAAGGGGTATTCGTTTTGTCATTGCGACTGGGAATGAAATTCACCGCATGAGGCAACTACTGGAGCACTTGGTCGATCGAGTGGTTCTGGTTGTTGCAAACGGTGCTCGTATTTTTGAAAACAATGAATTGATTCAGGCACAGACTTGGGATGATGCCATTGTCGATAAGGCTTTGGCTCATTTCAAGGGTCGAGCGTGTCAGGACCAGTTTGTTGTGACGGCTATGAAGGGTGGTTTCGTCAAGGAAGGTACGATTTTTACAGACCTTGAAAGTTTTATGACTTCAGAAATGATTGAAAAATTCTACCAACGGATGCATTTTGTGGATGAATTAACCTCTGACCTCTTTGGTGGTGTGCTCAAGATGAGTATGGTTGTTGGTGAGGAACGTTTGAGTTCGGTCTTGGAAGAAATCAATGACCTCTTTGATGGCCGTGTTCGGGCTGTATCTAGTGGCTATGGTTGCATTGATATCCTCCAAGCTGGAATTCATAAAGCATGGGGCTTGGAAGAATTACTCAAGCGCTGGGACTTGAATCCCCAACAAGTCATGGCTTTTGGTGACAGTGAAAATGATGTTGAAATGCTTGAAATGGCTGGAATTGCCTATGCGATGGAAAATGCTGATGATAAAGCCAAAGCTGTGGCGACTGCTCTAGCACCAGCCAACAGCCAAGGAGGAGTTTATCAAGTCTTGGAAAACTGGTTAGAAAAAGGAGAATGAAGTGGCAGTACAGTTATTAGAAAATTGGCTCCTAAAGGAACAAGAAAAAATCCAAACCAAGTATCGTCACCTAAATCAAGTTTCTGTTCTAGAGCCCGATATTCTCTTTATTGGGGATTCCATTGTCGAATATTATCCTCTGCAGGAACTATTTGGAACTTCGAAGACGATTGTCAATCGAGGCATTCGAGGTTATCAGACAGGGCTGTTATTAGAAAATCTAGATGCGCATCTTTACGGTGGAGCAGTAGATAAAATTGTCCTTTTGATTGGAACAAATGATATCGGAAAAGATGTGCCTGTGAATGAGGCTCTCAATAATCTCGAAGCGATCATTCAATCCATTGCTCGCGATTATCCATTGACAGAGATGAAATTACTTTCCATTTTGCCAGTCAATGAGGGAGAGGAGTACAAGCAAACAGTCTATATCCGCACGAATGAAAAAATTCAGCAGTGGAATCAAGCCTATCAAGAGCTTGCTTCTGCCTATATGCAGGTAGAATTTGTGCCAGTTTTTGATAGTTTGACAGACCAAGCAGGCCAACTCAAAAAAGACTATACAACTGATGGATTGCACCTTAGTGTTACTGGTTATCAGGTTTTGACAAAAGCCTTGAAAGACTATCTTTTGTAGTTAATTGCTTTCCTTTTTGCATTTTTGTGTTAGATAAGGTATAATGGTCTTATTGTCTTTTGGGGTCGTTACGGATTCGACAGGCATTATGAGGCATATTTTGCGACTCATCGGCAGATGTAAAAATGCCAGTTAAATATAACTGCAAAAAATAACACTTCTTACGCTCTAGCTGCCTAAACACCAGCAGGCGTGACCCGATTTGGATTGCTCGTGTTCAATGACAGGTCTTATTATTAGCGAGATACGATCAAGTCTCGTCTAGCGGCTTGATAAGAGATTGATAGACTCGCAGTTTCTAGGCTTGAGTTATGTGTCGAGGGACTGTTAAACTAATACATAACCTATGGTTGTAGACAAATATGTTGGCAGGTGTTTGGACGTGGGTTCGACTCCCACCGGCTCCATTATTCCTTTGCATTCTTTTGCATTCCTTGGTAAAACGTTGTTAAATCAACGTTTTTTGTTTTTGTCTTTGGTATTCTTTTGCAAAAAAGAATACAACATTTTGTTGTATCCTAAATATTAAATCAAGTCCTGAATTTTCTTAAGTTTTTATCATATTTTCTGTTATAATTAAGGTGACTTAAGAAAAATAATGAAAAAACTAAATGTTTTTCATA
>CAURHZ010000277.1:0-2619 GCA_963524345.1 uncultured Streptococcus sp. | reverse complement strand
TTTTGATATTCAGAGCGATAAAAATCCGTTTTTTGAAGTTTTCAAAGTTCCGAAACTTCCTTCTCTTTTTACTATTATCTTAGTTTCTCTCAGGGAACTCTTCCCAATGGTATTTTTTGGTGCTTTCCTTTATAATGGGTGTATGGATAAGAAAAAATTATTATTGATTGATGGGTCTTCTGTGGCCTTTCGGGCGTTTTTTGCGCTCTATCAGCAGTTGGACCGTTTTAAGAATGCGGCTGGTTTGCATACCAATGCGATTTATGGTTTTCAGTTGATGTTGAGCCATTTGTTGGAGAGGATTGAGCCTAGTCATATTTTGGTGGCTTTTGATGCGGGGAAGACAACCTTCCGTACAGAAATGTATGCGGACTATAAGGGTGGTCGGGCTAAGACTCCTGATGAGTTTCGTGAGCAATTTCCTTTCATTCGTGAGTTGTTGGATCATATGGGGATTCGTCACTATGAGTTGGCTCAGTATGAGGCGGATGACATTATTGGGACACTGGATAAACTAGCAGAGCAGGATGGTTTTGATATTACCATTGTCAGTGGGGACAAGGATTTGATTCAGCTGACGGATGAGCATACGGTGGTTGAGATTTCCAAGAAAGGTGTAGCTGAGTTTGAGGCCTTTACGCCAGACTATCTCATGGAAAAAATGGGGCTCACACCGACTCAGTTTATCGATCTCAAGGCGCTCATGGGTGATAAGTCGGATAATATCCCTGGGGTGACCAAAATCGGTGAAAAGACGGGTATCAAGCTTTTACTGGAGCATGGTTCGCTTGAGGGTATTTATGAAAATATCGATGGGATGAAGGCTTCTAAGATGAAGGAAAATCTCATCAATGATAAGGAACAGGCCTTTTTGTCTAAAACACTGGCGACCATTGATACCAAGACACCGATTGAGATTGGTTTGGAGGATGTGGTCTATAGTGGTCCAGATATTGAAAATCTTGGGAAATTCTACGATGAGATGGGCTTCAAACAGCTCAAGCAGGCTTTAAATGCATCGTCAGCTGATGTGGCTGAGAGTTTGGACTTTACTATCGTTGACCAAGTTAGTCAAGATATGCTTAGTGCCGACTCTATCTTCCATTTTGAGCTTTTTGGTGAGAATTACCATACGGATGATTTGGTTGGATTTGCTTGGTCTTGTGGGGATAAGCTTTATGCTACAGACAAGCTTGAACTTTTGGAAGACCCGATTTTCAAGGACTTTTTAGAAAAAACACCTCTGAAAGTGTATGACTTTAAAAAAGCTAAAGTTCTCTTGAATCGTTTGGGTGTGGATTTGCAGGCGCCAGCTTTTGATAGCCGTTTGGCTAAATACCTCCTTTCGACTGTGGAGGACAATGAAATTGCGACCATCGCTAGTCTTTATGGCCAGACTTACTTGGTCGATGATGAGACTTTCTACGGCAAGGGTGTCAAAAAAGCCGTTCCTGAACGCGAGAAATTCTTGGAACATTTAGCTCGTAAGCTTGCTGTCTTGGTTGAGACAGAGCCTGTTTTACTTGAGAAACTCAGTGAAAATGGGCAATTAGAGCTCCTCTATGATATGGAGCAACCTCTGGCTTTTGTCCTTGCCAAGATGGAAATTGCTGGAATTACGGTTAAGAAAGAGACCTTGCTTGAGATGCAGGCAGAAAATGACCTTGTTATTGAAAAACTAACTCAGGAGATTTATGAGCTGGCTGGTGAGGAGTTTAATATCAACTCGCCTAAGCAGTTGGGGGCACTTCTTTTTGAAAAATTGGGACTTCCTCTAGAATACACTAAGAAAACCAAGACTGGATACTCGACAGCGGTGGATGTCTTGGAGCGCCTTGCTCCGATTGCTCCGATTGTTAAGAAAATCCTCGACTACCGTCAGATTGCTAAGATTCAGTCTACTTATGTGATTGGCTTGCAGGATTGGATTTTAGCTGATGGAAAGATTCATACTCGCTATGTGCAGGATTTGACCCAGACTGGGCGTTTGTCTAGTGTGGATCCAAACTTGCAAAATATTCCTGTGCGTTTGGAGCAGGGGCGTCTCATTCGGAAGGCTTTTGTGCCAGAGTGGGAGGATAGTGTCCTTCTCAGCTCGGACTATTCACAGATTGAATTGCGTGTTTTGGCACATATCTCTAAAGACGAGCACTTGATTAAGGCCTTCCAAGAGGGGGCAGATATCCATACTTCAACAGCCATGCGGGTCTTTGGCATTGAACGTCCTGAGGATGTGACTGCAAATGATCGTCGCAATGCTAAGGCGGTTAACTTTGGAGTGGTTTACGGGATTTCAGACTTTGGTTTGTCTAATAATTTGGGCATTAGCCGTAAGGAAGCCAAAGCCTATATTGATACCTACTTTGAACGCTTCCCAGGTATTAAAAACTACATGGATGAAGTAGTGCGTGAGGCGCGTGATAAGGGCTATGTAGAGACACTTTTCAAGCGTCGTCGTGAGTTGCCAGATATCAATTCGCGCAACTTCAATATTCGTGGTTTTGCAGAGCGGACAGCTATCAACTCTCCTATCCAGGGGTCGGCGGCAGATATTCTCAAGATTGCTATGATTCAGCTGGATAAAGCCTTGGTTGCAGGTGGTTATCAGACTAAGATGCT
>CAURHZ010000276.1:0-2621 GCA_963524345.1 uncultured Streptococcus sp. | reverse complement strand
ATATCACTAGCCTTACTTAATTTGTTCCCTATTTTTCTAAATACACTTTGATGTCTGATGAAGGCAAGATGGCATCTACTAACAAGGAGTCAAGTCCAATGATGGCTGATCAAATGAAAGACCAAAAAGACATGCTTCCATATACTGGTGAAGCCCAAACCTCAATGGCTACTCTTGGATTCTTTGGATTAGCTTTGGCCGGACTGTTAGGTGGACTCGGTTTGAAAGCTAAAAAAGAGGAAAATGACTAGTCTAGTTACAGACTTTCTATCTAGGATATGAAAAATCCAGATATCGTTTAGAATGTTCGTAAAGATATTAAAATAGTGTTATACTATTGTGGTATAGCACTGTTTTTTTCAAAGGAGAGACAGATGGGAAAGACAATTTTACTCGTTGACGACGAGGTAGAAATCACAGATATTCATCAACGCTATCTGGTTCAGGCAGGATATCAGGTTTTGGTGGCCCATGATGGGGTAGAGGCCTTAGAAATCTTCAAGCGAAAACCAATTGATTTGATTATTACAGATATCATGATGCCTCGGATGGATGGTTATGATTTGATTAGCGAAGTTCAGTATCAATCTCCGGATCAGCCTTTTCTCTTTATCACGGCTAAGACCAGTGAGCAGGACAAGATTTATGGCCTAAGCCTGGGGGCAGATGATTTTATTGCCAAGCCATTTAGCCCTCGTGAGCTGGTTTTGCGTGTCCACAATATCTTGCGTCGCCTTCATCGTGGAGGTGAGACAGAGGTCGTCAGTCTCGGGGATTTACGGATGAATCACGGTAGCCATGAGGTCCAAGTCGGAGATGTGGCGCTTGATTTGACAGTCAAATCCTTCGAACTTCTATGGCTTTTAGCCAGCAATCCAGAGCGGGTTTTCTCTAAGACAGACCTCTATGAAAAGGTCTGGCAAGAAGACTATGTGGATGACACCAATACCTTGAATGTTCATATTCATGCTCTGCGACAGGAGTTGGCTAAACATGCTAGTGCAGAAACACCGACCATCAAAACCGTCTGGGGTTTGGGCTACAAAATTGAGAAAGCACGAGGTAGTCAATGAAATTAAAAAGTTATATTTTAGTGGGGTATGTCATTTCAACACTCCTAACGATTATCGTGGTTTTTTGGGCCATCCAGCGAATGCTAATTGAAAAAAGTGAGATTTATTTCCTAGTGGGGATGACTCTCATGGCTAGTTTTGTCGGTGCTGGGATTAGTCTCTTTCTCCTATCGCCGGTCTTTACTTCATTGGGCAAACTCAAGGAACATGCCAAGCGAGTAGCGGACAAGGATTTCCCTGCAAATCTGGAGGTTCAAGGCCCTGTAGAATTTCAGCAATTAGGACAAGCTTTCAATGAAATGTCCCATGATTTGCAGGCGACCTTTGATTCCTTGGAAGAAAGCGAACGAGAAAAGGGCTTGATGATTGCCCAGCTATCGCATGATATCAAGACCCCCATCACTTCAATCCAAGCGACGGTAGAAGGGATTTTGGATGGGGTTATCAAGGAAGGAGAACAGGACCATTATCTAGCAACCATTGGACGCCAGACAGAAAGACTCAATAAACTGGTTGAGGAATTAAATTTTTTGACCCTAAACACGGCTAGAAATCAGGTGGAAACGACCAGCAAAGACAGCATTTTTCTGGATCAGCTCTTGATTGAGTGCATGAGTGAATTTCAGTTCTTGATTGAGCAGGAGGAACGAGATGTCCACTTGCAGGTAATCCCAGAGTCTGCCCGGATTGAAGGAGATTATGCCAAACTTTCTCGTATCTTGGTGAATCTGGTCAATAACGCTTTTAAATACTCAGCTCCAGGAACCAAGCTGGAAGTGGTGGCTAAACTGGAAAATAACCAGCTTTCAATCAGTGTAACGGATGAGGGGCAGGGCATTGCCCCAGAGGATTTGGAGAATATTTTCAAACGCCTTTATCGTGTCGAAACTTCGCGTAACATGAAAACAGGTGGTCATGGCTTAGGCCTTGCAATTGCGCGTGAATTGGCTCATCAATTGGGTGGAGAAATCACAGTTACCAGCCAGTACGGTCTAGGAAGTACCTTTACCCTCCTTCTTAACCTCTCTGGCAATGAAAATAAAGCTTACTAACCACTTTACAAATCTAGCCATTCATGGTAGAATGGATTTTGTGTGAAATATCAGCAGGAAAGCATGAAGCTCGTCAACAGGTGTCTTATGATAAGTAACCTTGGCTGTTTAGGCGAAGGGCATCTGCACGAATCAGGGCTTTCTAAGTGACTATTTCCACCGAAATATTATTTATATCAGGAGGACATTTACATGTCACGTTATACAGGACCATCTTGGAAACAAGCTCGTCGCCTTGGCCTTTCACTTACAGGTACAGGTAAAGAATTGGCACGTCGTAACTACGTACCAGGACAACACGGACCAAACAACCGTTCTAAATTGTCAGAATACGGTTTGCAATTGGCTGAAAAACAAAAACTTCGTTTCACTTACGGTGTAGGTGAAAAACAATTCCGTAACTTGTTCGTACAAGCTACAAAAATCAAAGGCGGCATCCTAGGTTTCAACTTCATGCTTCTTTTGGAACGTCGTTTGGATAACGTTGTTTACCGTC
>CAURHZ010000275.1:0-2629 GCA_963524345.1 uncultured Streptococcus sp. | reverse complement strand
TGTGACCGACTTCTACAAAATCCGTTCCGTAACTGATTTTCTTAGCCGTGCCACCGTTCAAGCGGTTCTTGTTATATTGGGTATTCCCGTCACCACCAATCAGGCTGGCGTTGACTCTTGCAGTTTCACTGACCTGTTCTAGTTTCTTACTCAGTTCAGCGATTGAGTCCGCACCACTCATCAATTCTTCACGGATACGCCTCACGAACTCAGGACGCTCTTTTTCCATTTCTTCGTGGATTTTAGTACCAAACTCCTCAGCGTTTGCTTTGTATTTTTCGATTGCATCATCAATCGCTTTTTTACGTTTCTCAAACTCTGCTTCAAAGGCTGCGTCTGCTGCTTCTATCTGTGCTTGGATTTTCGCTTCAATGCCATCTTGTTGCTTTATCTGCTTAGTAATCGTACCCTCGTAAGAATACTGGGTGTCGTTTCCAGCCTTACTATCTGCACTGATACGACCTCTCAGACCACCTTTGAAAGTAAAGCTCTGGCTTAACACAGGAACTTTAAAGGTTTCTTTTTTATTGGTCTGAATGGTTACCCACTGCCCAACCTCAAGCAGTAAATGCCCTTGGTAGTTTAGATTATACGGATAGTAAGTCAGGTTTTTCAGCTTGTAATACAGGTCATCTAAAGCGCTCTGGGTCATGAAGACATTGTCCAGTTCCAAAGACCGACCTGTCTTCATACCGACCGTCAGAGACTTCTTGTCCGTCTTACAAGTGATACCAGCTATCTGATACTCAATCTCACTCTTGGTCAAGCCATGCAAGAAGTAACTGTCAGCGTTGATCGTGATGTTTGACTCGGTCAAATCACGGATTTCCATCTTACCTTCTCGGTTGAAGAAACAAGACATCCCAATCATCTGAGTCATAGCACTCAGCATATCCCTGAATGAAAGTTTCTTGCCCTCAGGAACTTGCTCGACATGATAACGCATAGCGCTGATTCCGAAATAGTCATTCGCTAATTCAATGCCTGTTTTCAGGCAGATTTCCTGAATAACCTCTCGTACCTCAGCTGGAAAATGCAAGTCCGTCACATACTCACGATTGAGCTTAAACATACCGTCCATGAGCTCCAGCGTAGTTGTGTTTCGGTTCCGGTCAATCTCAATATCGTTGATGAAGTATTCTCCCATCTTGACCCACTGGTAGGTATCTCCAACCAGTAGCCCAATCTCAGGGTGTAGGATATCCAACTTATTGAATGTGGTTATGATGCTGGTAAAGGTAATCTTACCGCTACCAGCGCACGTCCCACCGGGCTTATAAGTATCGCCCTTGATATAGCCATACTCAAAACTAGCCTCTTTGATATCCCGTGAAGCATAATCACCAACACGGATAGCCAGCGTCCTGTCCTTAGCAAACATGGCTCTGTCAAATTGTCGTCTGGTTAAAGCGTCCATTTTCTTACCTCTCTACCAGATTAAATTTAGCGCCAGACCAGGGTTTAAACTTCTCAGTAAAGGTATAACTTGGGGCTGTCCTATCGCCGACGTAAAAAGTCCCAGTCGTCTGACCTTTAACAGGGTCAGGGTATGAAACTTCAAAAAAGACTGCTGACACGGCATTTAAAAGCTGACTCATTTCTTCCTGAGTCAGCATGCCCCATTCACAGTCTAACTTGCGCTTAGTCGTGATACGGTCACGCACCATGTCGCCATTGGCATTACGCCCTGTCTCTCCATCTATATCCTGAATACCGACTTGAAAAGATTTGGGAGGCTTCACAGCCACCCCATTGATTGTCAATTGTGCCATTTAACCTCCTAAATCTTGAGCAAGGTTTGACCTGCTCGTTCATGTTCCTTGTTGATTTCTTGGATTGCTACCCGACCGAACTCATGACCTGCGATTTGGATAACGATGTCGCCAGCCGGTAATGAATAACCTGTAGGTGCATTGTTAACAGGCATTCTTTCAGCCAATTTTTGAGCCAAGATAGAAATCCAACCTGTATTCCGTTCAAGGGGCATTACTGCTTCTTGGCCAGCTTCTCCGACCCCGATAATGCTAGGAGAGTTGAATACACCTCCTCGTGCATACCAGTCTACAGAGAATGATGGAATACTAGGTGGATTCAGACTAAAGCTGCCAGATATATTAAAGTGAGGGAGTTTAATTGTTGGCAAACTCCAATCAAAGTCAAAGAAACCTTTTAATTTATCAATACCACTACTAACAATATTTTTGGCGTTCTCCATTGCATCATCAAACAGATTCTTAAACCAGTTGGGGATTTCTTTCAAGGCATCTTGCATGTCTTTCCATCTATCACCAAACCAAGAGCCGATTTTTTGGAAAGGGTTTTGAGTATTTTCTTTTGCGTTCTCAAATTTCTCTCCAAACCATGTATCAGCCTCTGCCACACCATCTTTGATATCGTTCCAACGGTCACCAAACCAAGAACCAACTTTTTCAAAGGCTGAGTTCACTTTGTCTCTACCAGATTGGAACTTGTCGCCAAGCCAAGTGTTTGCTTCAGCAAGCGCATCTTTAGATTCGTTCCAACGGTCACCAAACCATGAACCTAAGTTGCCAAATATATTTCCAATTGCGTCCCAGCCCTCTTGGAACTTGTCACCAAGCCATGAGCCGATTTCTGCTAACGCATTAGT
>CAURHZ010000274.1:0-2660 GCA_963524345.1 uncultured Streptococcus sp. | reverse complement strand
CCGCTATTGGAAATCTCTAGCTTTTTTGTGGCTGAGAACTATTTTGTCTCAGGTTATGGTAATTTGGGCTTATAGCCCTGGGACAAACCACCCGTTAGACGGGTGGTCATGATTGATAGATATAGTTTTCTTTTTCAAAGAGAATTTTTTTACAAAAATTCTTGGTTATTTTGTTTATTTATGCTATAATAGGAACAATTATTTTTAGGAGGTGCAGTATGTCTTATTTGTTTGAGATATTACCGAGTTTATTGAGCGGTGCAAGCATGACTTTGCAGGTTTTTGCACTGGTCTTGATTTTTTCTATTCCCTTGGGCGTTTTGATTGCCTTTGCCTTGCAAGTCCATTGGAAGCCCCTCCATCATTTGATTAATATTTATATTTGGATTATGCGAGGCACACCCTTGCTCTTGCAATTGATTTTTATTTATTATGTGCTGCCAAGTATTGGGATTCGTTTGGACCGTCTTCCTGCGGCTATCATTGCCTTTGTGTTGAATTATGCGGCTTACTTTGCTGAAATCTTCCGTGGAGGGATTGATACCATTCCTAAAGGTCAATATGAGGCTGCTAAGGTCTTGAAATTCAGTCCTTTTGCCACAGTACGCTATATTATCTTGCCCCAAGTGACCAAGATTGTTCTTCCTAGTGTCTTTAATGAAGTCATGAGTTTGGTCAAGGATACCTCTCTGGTTTATGCTCTAGGTATTTCAGACCTTATCTTGGCTAGTCGAACGGCTGCAAACCGTGATGCTAGTCTGGTTCCAATGTTCTTGGCAGGAGCCATTTACTTGATTTTGATTGGTATTGTGACCATTTTTGCCAAAAAAGTTGAGAAGAAGTACAGTTACTATAGATAGGAGGCTGCCATGTTAGAATTACGAAATATCAATAAAGGCTTTGATGAAAAGCAAATTTTGTCCAATTTCAGTCTAAATATTCCCGAAAAGCAAATCCTGGCTATCGTAGGACCTTCTGGTGGAGGTAAGACAACCCTCTTGCGCATGCTTGCAGGTCTGGAAACTATTGATTCAGGGCAAATCTTTTATAATGGAGAACCTTTAGAACTGGATGAATTGGAGAAGCGGAATTTACTGGGATTTGTATTCCAAGATTTTCAACTTTTTCCTCATTTATCAGTTCTAGATAATTTGACCTTATCTCCTGTAAAAACTATGGGAATAAGGCAGCAAGAAGCTGAGAAGAAGGCGTGTGGTCTACTGGAACAGTTGGGGCTAGCAGGACATGCAGATGCTTATCCCTTCTCACTATCTGGTGGGCAAAAGCAGCGTGTGGCCTTGGCGCGTGCTATGATGATTGACCCAGAAATTATAGGATACGATGAACCAACTTCTGCCCTGGATCCAGAATTACGCTTGGAAGTGGAAAAACTGATCTTGCAAAATAGGGAACTTGGTATGACGCAAATTGTGGTTACCCACGATTTACAATTCGCTGAAAATATCGCAGATCAGATTCTCAAGGTTGAGCCCAAGTAGGAGGTGCCAATGACTAATAAGAAAATTGCTTTAGTGTTGGTTTCGCTCCTAACTCTCTTTTTAACGGCTTGCACTCAGAAGGCTAGTAATCCAAAGCAGGATAACTGGGATAAATATCAAGAGCAGGGGATCATTACTATTGGTTTTGACAATACCTTTGTACCTATGGGATTTGAAGAAAAGAATGGCCAATATTCGGGCTTTGATATTGACTTAGCACAAGCAGTTTCTGAAAAATTAGGTTTTAAGGTTCAATTTCAGCCAATTGACTGGGATATGAAGGAGACGGAACTGCAAAATGGGACCATTGATGCCATCTGGAATGGCTATTCTGCCACTGATGAACGCCGAGAGAAGGTTGCTTTTAGCATTCCATATATGGAAAATCAGCAAGTTCTGGTTGTGAAGAAAAGCCAGCAGATTCATTCAGTAGAGGATATGAAGGATAAGATCTTGGGAGCCCAAGCCGGCTCCTCTGGTTATTTAGATTTTGAAGCCCAGCCAGATTTATTGAAAAATCGTGTCAAAGATCAGAAGGCCAATCAATACCAGAGTTTTAATGAGGCCTTGATTGATTTGAAAAATGACCGGATTGATGCCTTGTTGATTGACCGAGTGTATGCTAATTACTATCTCCAGTCTGAAGGAATATTAAATGATTACAATGTCTTTTCAGCAGGATTTGAAAGTGAATCCTTTGCAGTCGGAGTTAGACCAGCTGATAAAAGATTATTAACAGCATTAAACCAGGCCTTTATCGAACTATACCAAGAAGGGAAGTTCCAGGAAATCAGTCAAAAATGGTTTGGAGAAGATGTAGCAACCAAAGAAGTGAAAAGTAGAGATTGAGTTTTTCCTCAGTCTCTTTTTGCATCAAAAAAACCTCTGGCAAGTACCAGAGGATAAGAGCTTATTTCATTGTTGGGAAGAGCAATACGTCACGGATAGTAGTTGTATCAGTGAGGAGCATGCAGAGACGGTCGATACCGATTCCCAAACCACCTGTTGGTGGCATACCATATTCAAGTGCTTCAATGTAGTCATAGTCAATACCAGTCGCTTCATCGTCACCAAGTTCTCTTGCTTTAGCTTGGGCTTCAAATCGACTAAGCTGATCGATTGGATCGTTGAGCTCAGTGAAAGCATTTCCGTATTCTTTGG
>CAURHZ010000273.1:0-2671 GCA_963524345.1 uncultured Streptococcus sp. | reverse complement strand
TCAGCGTCGCCTTACCGTACTCAAGTACAGCTTGCGGCTAGCTTCCTAGTTTGCTTTTTGATTTTCATTGAGTAAAAATATAAAAAGCAACAGCTGTTTCAGTTGTTGCTTTTTAGCTAGCTAGGATTTTATCTCTTATTTCTCAACGCGTGATTTGTTGGCGATATCAGCTAGGATAGCTTGAACAAAGTCATCTACTGAGACAGTTTGTGTTTCTTTTTGGCCGTAGCGACGAACGTTGACTGTTCCGTCTTCCATTTCCTTGTCCCCAACGATCAATTGGTAAGGAATCTTGCTTGTTTGTGAAGCACGGATCTTGAACTGCATTTTTTCATTGCGCTCATCTACGTCTGCACGGACACCGCGGTCACGGAGTTTTTTCGCCACTTCCCAAGCGTAGTCCACGTGTTTTTCGTTAGATACTGGGATGAGGGTTACTTGGTGTGGTGCAAGCCATGTTGGGAAGGCACCCTTGTAGTTCTCAATCAAGATAGCTGTGAAGCGTTCCATAGTTGAGATAACTCCACGGTGGATCATAACTGGACGGTGCTCTTCACCATCAGCTCCGATGTATTTAAGGTCGAAGCGTTCTGGAAGCAAGAAGTCAAGTTGGATAGTAGAAAGAGTTTCTTCTTTTCCAAGAGCGGTCTTAACTTGAATATCCAATTTTGGTCCGTAGAAGGCTGCTTCACCTTCGGCTTCAAAGTAGTCCACGCCCATTTCATCAAGAGCTGCACGAAGCATGGTTTGAGCATTTTCCCACATTTCATCGTTATCAAAGTACTTATGAGTATCTTGAGGGTCACGAAGAGAGAGGCGGAAACGGTACTCGTTTAGGTTGAAGTCTCCGTATACATCGATAATCAACTGAAGGGCACGTTGGAATTCTTCTTGGATTTGTTCTGGAGTAACGAAGAGGTGACCGTCGTTGAGTGACATTTCACGTACACGTTGAAGACCAGTGAGGGCACCAGATTTTTCATAACGGTGCATCATACCGATTTCAGCAATACGGATTGGCAACTCACGGTATGAGTGAACATGGTGTTTGAAGACTTGGATGTGGTGTGGACAGTTCATTGGACGAAGGACAAATTCTTCCCCGTCACCCATGTCCATAGTTGGGAACATGTCTTCTTGGTAATGATCCCAGTGACCAGAAGTCTTGTAAAGCTCTACAGAAGCAAGTGGTGGAGTATAAACGTGTTGGTAGCCAGAAGCCAACTCTTTGTCTACGATGTAGCGTTCCAATTCACGACGGATAGTCGCACCATTTGGCAACCAGAATGGCAAACCTTGACCAACCTCTTGAGAAATCATGAAGAGATCAAGCTCTTTACCAAGTTTACGGTGATCACGTTCCTTAGCTTCTTCACGCATTTGGAGGTAGTTTTTCAAGTCTTTCTTGTCGAACCAAGCTGTACCGTAGATACGTTGCATCATAGCGTTGTCGCTATTTCCACGCCAGTAAGCACCTGCTACATGGAGAAGGTGGAAGATTTGGATACGACCTGTTGAAGGGACGTGTGGGCCACGGCAAAGGTCTACATATTCACCCTGACGGTAGATGGTCAAACCACCTTCGTCTTCTGAGTGTTCTTCAATCAATTCCAACTTGTAAGGGTCGTTCTTGAAGATTTCACGTGCCTCGTCTTTAGTAACTTCTTCACGGATTGATGGGAAGTTTTCTTTGACAATTTTTTGCATTTCTTCTTCGATACGAGGAAGGTCTTCATTAGAGATTTGACCAGCTGTGTTGTCAGTATCGTAGTAGAAACCATCTTCGATGGCTGGACCAACTCCCAAGTGAATGTCTGGGAAAAGACGACGAGCTGCTTGGGCGAACAAGTGAGCAGCTGAGTGACGCAAGATTGGAAGGGCATCTTCGTGATCAGGTGTCACGATTTCGATGCTTCCATCTTCAGTGATAGCACGAGTAGTGTCGATGAGTTTGCCGTTGAATTTACCAGCCAAGGCTTTTTTAGCTAGGGAATTGCTGATAGATTGGGCAATTTCAAAAGTAGTAACGCCAGATTCGAATTCACGAACAGCGCCATCTGGGAAAGTAATGTTAATCATGATGTTCTCCTTACTTATATTATTGACGAATGTGTTAACCCTATTCTGAAAACAGGGATAGAGAATTGTGAAAGCTAGAAAAACAAAAAGCGACATCCTCGAAAGGACGTCGCAACGTGGTTCCACCTTCATTTATGTACCTCAAAAAAGAGGGACACCTCTGATTGGCTCTAACGTAGCCACCGTTTTATGTTTTCATAAAAAATCACGAGTAGTATCAGTTTAGGCTTTCTATGCGTTTCCAGCAACCACGCACTCTCTAGTAGAAAGGGACTAAGTGACTTGTCTCTATGGATTATTATAGCATGATTGTGAAAATTTTCAAGATATTTGTAGATTTTTTTGAATTTTCTTCATTAAAAAGTGCTTGCTATGCTTTGTTAGGAGTAATGTGAAATCATCTTTTTGATAAGTCTTTACCTTGATAAAAGTAGTGTTCTGGATTTAGTAAGAGTGGGTTAAAGGTGACTATTATACAGTATTTTTTGTTATAATATTAAAAAGATATATAAGAGGAAATGAGGAGAAAGAATGACAAAAATAGCTCTTCTTTCAGATATTCATGGAAATACCACCGCCTTGGAGGCTGTTT
>CAURHZ010000272.1:0-2680 GCA_963524345.1 uncultured Streptococcus sp. | reverse complement strand
GTGAAGCTCAGTCGCGATACGAAGCACCATGTCAATGTTTTGGGCATTGTGGTGGGTGATAAATGGACGGGCAGCAGCACCACCGGCTTCATTATGAAGAACAGGTGTTTCCACTTCAAGGAAACCTTTTTGATCAAGGTAACGACGGATTTCAGAAATGATTTTTGAACGAGTGACAAAGCGCTCAAAACTTTCACGGTTAGAAATCAAGTCAAGGTAACGTTTACGGTAAATTGTTTCAACGTCTGTCAAACCGTGGAATTTCTCTGGTAGAGGACGAAGAGCCTTAGACAAGTGTGTGATGTGAGTAGCCTTGATAGAGAGTTCTCCCATATCTGTACGCATCACTTCGCCTTCAACACCAAGGAAGTCACCAAGGTCTGCTTTTTTGAAGATTTCGTAGTTTTCTTCACCGACAGCATCCTTGCGAACGTAGATCTGGATTTGACCTTCGCGGTCTTGAAGGTGGGCAAAACCTACTTTACCTTTACCACGTTTGGTTACCAAGCGTCCTGCGATAGTAGCTGTTTCATTTTTATCGTGTAATTGTTCTTTATCGAGGTCAGCAAATTTATCTTTTAATTCTTGTGAATTTGCAGTGCGTTCAAAGCGTTTTCCGAAAGGATCAATTCCTTGTTCACGAAGCGCAGCCATTTTTTCACGACGAACGATCTGCTGGTCATTTAGTTCTTCCATATGTTCTGTTGACATGGGATCCTCCTAGTTTTACTCAAAATTGAATACGATGAGTCATTTTTTGCGATACTCCCATTTTATCATAAATAAGCAAGAAATTCACGAATAATCTTTCAAAACTAAAAAGAACTTGACGCTAAAATCAAGTTCTGTTATTGATAGGAAGTATCATTCCAAGTATCGAGAGTAAATGTTTCAAAATCATGGGTTTCTAGAATTGTCAGGCTGGCATTTGCTAGACCGCCATCTTTACGAAGAAGTGGTTCTTTATATCCTAGAAGAGTACGAAGACTGGCAGTAAGATTGGCACCGTGACCGACAATTAGAATACGCTCAGCTGGACTATCTTTTAATGATTTGATAAATTGGATGGTCCGTTGCGTGGTGCTATAGAGGGATTCGGCTCCAAACATTTGAGTGTCAAATTGAGCAAGATTAGATCGGAAAGCTTTGATTTGTTGCGGGTAAATAGATTCCAAGGTTGCAATTTTCAAACCTTCCAACTTCCCCAGCTGCCATTCACGGAGATTAGGGACACTTTCTAAAGGACAGGGTGTCTTGAGTTGACTTTGGATAATATCAGCAGATTTGACCGCTCGAGGTAAATCACTTGAATAAATCTGATTAAAAGGAATTTCCTTGAGATACTGGCCAAGTCGTTTTAGGGTGTCAATGGATTCAGGAAGAAGGGGAGAATCACCACTAGCACCTTGAAAGCGTCCTTCTTGGTTCCAGAGGGTACGACCGTGGCGGACAAAGTAGAGTTTCATTATTGGCTGTCCTCCAAGATATCTGCAAAGTCGGCCTTTACAAAGCTGGCCAAGTCTTGTGGCGCGACGATAATGCTGTGACCAACTTCTCCAGCAGAGACAATCATTTGATCCAAGTCTAAAGCCATTTTATCGATAAAAATGGGGTAATTGTGTTTCTGACGAATTCCGACAGGATTATTGGCTCCATGAATGTAACCAGTTGTTTTTTCCAAGTCCTTTTGTGGAATCATGCTCACTTTTTTATTGCCAGAAATTTTGGCTAGTTTCTTTTCAGACAAGTGTTGGGTGATAGGGACAATTCCGATAATCGGTCCTGTTTTATCTCCCAAAAGCGCCAAGGTTTTGAAAATCTGATCTCGTTCATAACCTTGAGGCAGCTCTCCTTCTAGGGCATTGATTTGAATCCCCTGATGTGGGATGCCTGCTTTAGACAGAATTTGTTCTACAAATGTTTTTTTGATTTTAAATTTTTTTGACATTATTTATACTTATCCTCAAATTGGATCATCAAAATAACAAGCCAGATTCCAAGTGCAAAGAAGAAGGCGATGATGACATACCCAACAAGAGAAAGACCTGTGTATTGGATACTTTCAGCGTTTCCTGCATTTGGAATCAAGATCAAAAGGGTACTAGAAAGGACGATTCCGATGATGAAATGATAGACGCGTGAGTGGTAGTTGTTTAAGGCATAATCCATCAATTTTGAAAAAATGATGAGAGTTGCACCTGCACCAATTCCAATCGGGAAGAAGGTTCCCAAGAGGTCAAAGGTTTTAAAACCAGTCAACATAGGAGCATAGAGACCCAAAATCAAAAGTAGATTTGATGGACTGAGGCCAGGAACCAAGACGCCAAGAGCCAGCAGTGCACCAGCTAGGACGAAATTAAGAAAGCTAGCACTTAAGGTTCCAACGACAAAATTTAAGGCATAGAGTCCTAATCCAGAAATGATAAAGGTTGTCCAGAACCAAGCTAAATCAATCTTGTCTCGGTCAGATTCTCGAGTTGATTTCTTGAGGAGGCTAGGAACTGTACCGATGATAGCGCCCGCAAAGCTCCATAAGACAAAGACCTGATAATTTTCAAGCAGGTATTCAATCGGGTAGGAAAATAAGCCGATTCCCAGAAGCATACCGATGGCAACTGGAATAAAGTACAAAACATTTTCTTTAAAGTCTTTAAAGGGATGGGCCAGAAAAGCAATCATT
>CAURHZ010000271.1:0-2690 GCA_963524345.1 uncultured Streptococcus sp. | reverse complement strand
ACCAAGACAGTTCCATGCTCAATTCCGATATCGGCTGTTCGCGGAAAAATCTGCTTGGTCTCTTCTGGATAAGAAGACGTCGCAATATCCACATCATGGATAGGGCGATTGAGGAGTGCATCTCGAACAGAACCCCCAACAAAATAAGCCTCAAAACCTGCTTCTTTAATTTTTTCTAATACTGGTAAAGCCTTCTGAAATTCAGAAGGCATTTGCGTTAATCTCATAATAAGTGTTCTAATCCATAGACAAGCTCATGACGCTTGACAACTTCTTTAATTCCCAAATTCACCCCTGTCATGAAGGAGCTGCGATCATAGGAGTCATGACGGAGGGTCAATCCTTCTCCTTGATTGCCAAAGATGACTTCCTGATGGGCTACCAAACCTGGCAAACGAACTGAGTGGATCCGCATGCCATCAAAGTCAGCACCACGGGCACCTGCAATCAATTCTTCCTCATCTGCTGCACCCTGCTGGATAGACTCTCGAACTTCTGCCATTAACTCAGCTGTTTTAATAGCTGTTCCACTCGGTGCATCCTTTTTCTTGTCATGATGAAGCTCGATAATCTCCACATTTGGGAAATATTTGGCAGCCTGCGTCGCAAATTGCATGAGTAAAACAGCACCTAAGGCAAAATTAGGAGCGATCAAGCCACCCAAATTTTGTTCACGAGAAAATGCTTTTAGTTCTGCAATTTCTTCACTCGTGAAACCAGTTGTTCCAACTACTGGAGCAAAGCCATTTTCAAGAGCAAAGCGTGTATTTTCATAGGCAACGGCTGGTGTAGTAAAGTCTACCCAGACATCCGCTTCAAAGCCTGCTAAATCAGCCTTATCCTTGAAAACAGGAATACCCTGCCATTCTGATTCAGACTCAAAAGGATCCAAAACTGCTACCAAGTCTAAGTCTGGATCAGCCAAGACCATCTGACAAGCAGCCTGGCCCATCTTTCCCTTAAAACCAGCAATAATTACTCGAATACTCATCTCTACTCCTGACTAAGATACAAAGGACGTTAGCTGCCCATGAAAAATAGTGAATGACGCTGACTTTCCATGAAAGGCAAGACAGGCATCTTTTTTCAAGAGGCAGGTAGTCCGTGTTCAATTTCTAAGATACAAAGCCTGCAAGAACACAAAGTGAAAATAGGAGTTCTGATCAAGGAGTGTCTACTCCTTGATCAGAACTATATTTTTCACACAGTGCTCCAGGCGTGTTCAATTATCAAGATACAAAGGGCCTTAGCTACCCATGAAAAATAGGGAATGGCGCTGACTTTCCATGAAAGGCAAGACAGGCATCTTTTTTCAAGAGGCAGGTAGTCCGTGTTCAATTTCTAAGATACAAGCCATCTTAACTAGCGTAGAAGCGCCAACTAAATCACTGGAATATAACCTAAAGCAATGCTTCCTGCTCCTAAGTGTGTTCCAATGACACTACCAAATGTAGCAAGTGAAATATCCGTACCCACTCCAGACTCAAGCAAGTGTTGACGCAATTCTTCAGCCTTTTCAGGAGCATTGCCGTGAATGACAATGACACGGTATTGACCTGAAGCCGTTGTTTCCTTGATAATCTCAATTAAGCGCTTGGTTGCTTTCTTTTCAGTACGAACTTTTTCGTAAACTTCAATCACACCTTGGTCATTGAAATAAAGAATTGGCTTAATGCTTAATAGATTACCCAAAATAGCAGCCCCATTTGAAAGGCGCCCACCTTTCACTAAGTTGTCCAAGTCATCCACCATGATAAAAGCAGATGTGTGACTGATTTGAATAGCTAGCTTATCCTGAATAATGGCAAAATCATCACCCTGGTCTCGCCAGTTAAAGACACTTTCAACCATGATACCCAGCGGAGCGCTTGTAATCAAAGTGTCTGGGAAAGCAATGGTCAAGCCCTCATAGTCATCCACCATATACTGGATATTTTGGTAAAAACCTGAAATTCCAGAAGATAGGAAAAGCCCCAAGGCATGGGTATAGCCTTGTTCTTTGAGCGCAGTTAAGATTTCATCTAACTTGGCAATACTTGGTTGACTGGTCTTAGGCAATTCCGAAGCCTGAGCCATTTTTTGGTAAAATTCCTCAGCAGTCAGATTGACACCTTCAACATACTCCTCACCATCAATATTGACAGGAATATCCAAGACAAACAAATCTTTTCTTTGCAAGGTCTCTGCACTGAGATAAGCAGAAGAATCTGTGATAACAGCTAATTTCATATTAGAACTCCAAATTGATTCCTGGTAAGTCTAATGCAATTTCAGTTACTTCGTAAGTCAAACGGTTGAGCATATTCAAACATGGACGAGCCAAAGTTTCCACTTCTTCTTGGCTCAATTCACTTGGTTCGTTAACAATACGACCATCGATATGGTTCACCTGTGAAATGGTTCCACTGATGACAAATTTATCAAATACAATCATAAAACTCAAGACAACAATCAAGGAAGTCACTTGATTTTCTTGGTCATGTTGAATTAATTGGAAGTTCACATCCACCTTAGTTTCAGGAGCTCCATTTTCATTTTCCCATTCAAAATTACGCGCATCAAAATGATACTGACTAACAAATTCTTGTTCACGTTTAAGATTCATGTCTTTCTCCCTCGGCTACAATATTATAAGCTATTGTACCATAAATTTTTATTTTCATCTAGTTTTCTAGGATTTAGTCAATCCC
>CAURHZ010000270.1:0-2694 GCA_963524345.1 uncultured Streptococcus sp. | reverse complement strand
CTGCTAATAGTGACCGCGAGGTCAATCGTTTGGACTTGGAAGGGTTGGACTTGCATAAAAAAGTTCGTCAAGGCTACCTTTCTCTTCTGGATAAAGAAGGAAATCGCATTGTAAAGATTGATGCTAGTTTTCCTTTGGAGCAAGTTGTAGAAACAACCAAGGCTGTCTTGTTTGACAGAATGGGCTTGGCCAAATGAAACAAGATCAACTAAAGGCCTGGCAGCCAGATCAGTTTGACCGCTTTGTCCGTATCTTGGAGCAAGACCAGCTCAATCATGCTTACCTCTTTTCAGGTTTCTTTGGAAGCTTGGAAATGGCGCAATTTTTAGCTAAGAGCCTCTTTTGTACAGATAAAGTAGGTGTTTTACCATGTGAGAAATGCCGAAATTGTAAGCTGATTGAACAGGGAGAATTTCCCGATGTTACTATGATTAAGCCAGTCAATCAGGTCATCAAGACAGAACGGATTCGAGAATTGGTGGGGCAGTTTTCTCAAGCAGGGATTGAAAGCCAACAACAGGTCTTTATTATTGAGCAAGCTGAGAAAATGCATCCTAATGCAGCCAATTCTCTGCTCAAGGTTATCGAAGAACCCCAGAGTGAGGTTTACATTTTCTTCTTGACTAGCGATGAGGAAAAGATGTTGCCGACCATCCGTAGTCGAACCCAGATTTTCCACTTTAAAAAGCAAGAAGAGAAGCTCATCTTGCTCTTAGAACAAATGGGGCTGGTTAAGAAAAAAGCGACTCTTTTAGCTCAGTTTAGTCAATCGCGAGCTGAAGCAGAAAAGTTGGCTAATCAGGCAAGTTTTTGGACCTTGGTCGATGAAAGTGAACGCCTGCTGACTTGGTTAGTAGCTAAGAAAAAAGAAAGTTATCTGCAGGTTGCTAAATTAGCTAACTTGGCAGATGACAAGGAAAAACAAGATCAGGTTTTACGGATTCTTGAAGTCCTCTGTGGGCAGGACCTCCTGCAAGCAAGAGTACGAATGATTTTACAAGATTTGTTAGAAGCTAGAAAAATGTGGCAAGCTAATGTCAGCTTTCAAAATGCCATGGAATATCTTGTCTTGAAAGAAATATAAACTCAAAAATGATCGATAAAGAAAGGAAAGGGCTGTTTTATGGACAAAAAAGAATTATTTGACGCGCTGGATGATTTTTCCCAACAGTTATTGGTAACCTTGGCCGATGTGGAAGCCATCAAGAAAAATCTCAAGAGCCTGGTAGAGGAAAATACAGCTCTTCGCTTGGAAAATAGTAAGTTGCGCGAACGCTTGGGTGAGGTGGAAGCAGATGCTCCTGTCAAGGCTAAGCATGTTCGTGAAAGTGTTCGTCGCATTTACCGTGACGGATTTCATGTATGTAATGATTTTTATGGGCAACGTCGAGAGCAGGACGAGGAATGTATGTTCTGTGACGAGTTGTTATACAGGGAGTAAACATGCAGATTCAAAAAAGTTTTAAGGGGCAGTCTCCCTATGGAAAGCTGTATCTAGTGGCAACGCCGATTGGCAATCTAGATGATATGACCTTTCGTGCTATCCAAACCTTGAAAGAAGTGGATTGGATTGCGGCTGAGGACACGCGCAATACAGGTCTTTTGCTCAAGCATTTTGACATTTCTACAAAGCAGATTAGTTTTCATGAGCACAATGCCAAGGAAAAGATTCCTGATTTGATTGATTCTCTGAAAGCAGGACAAAGTATTGCTCAGGTATCCGATGCGGGTCTGCCTAGTATCTCGGACCCTGGTCATGATTTGGTTAAGGCAGCTATTGAGGAAGAAATTGCGGTTGTCACTGTTCCAGGTGCCTCTGCAGGGATTTCTGCCTTGATTGCCAGTGGTTTGGCTCCACAGCCACATATCTTCTATGGTTTTTTACCAAGAAAATCAGGCCAGCAAAAGCAATTTTTCGACTCGAAAAAAGACTATCCTGAAACTCAGATTTTCTATGAATCTCCCCATCGTGTGTCAGATACGTTAGAAAATATGCTAGAAATCTACGGTGACCGCTCGGTCGTTTTGGTCAGGGAATTGACTAAAATCTATGAAGAATACCAAAGAGGAAAGATCTCTGAATTGCTGGAAAGTATCTCTGAAACACCACTTAAGGGAGAATGCCTTCTCATCGTTGAAGGTGCCAGTCAGGATATGGAAGAAAAGGACGAGGAGGACTTGTTTTCAGAAATCCAAGCACGCATCCAGCAAGGCATGAAGAAAAACCAAGCTATTAAGGAAGTTGCTAAGATTTACCAGTGGAATAAAAGTCAGCTCTATGCTGCCTACCACGATTGGGAAGAAAATGACTAAACAGGGAAGTTTGCCTTCTTCCCTTTTTTTGTTATACTAGTAGAAGAAAAAATTAGAAAGATTTGTGGGAGTGAAAAAGTCCGGGGGACTTTTTCAGCCTGAGCCAGGAAACTTGAAAGCGAAGTAAGTCCTGTGGACTTTTTCAGCCTGAGCCAAGAAACTCGAAAGCTCGTAAGTCCGATTGGCTTTTTCAATGTGAATCTTAACTTCATACTCCCAAAGAGGTATTAGTGTCGTGTCTCAATCTTATATCAATGTTATCGGTGCTGGTTTGGCAGGTTCTGAGGCAGCCTACCAAATCGCAGAGCGTGGTATTCCAGTTAAACTTTATGAAATGCGTGGTGTCAAGTCAACACCCCAGCACAAAACAGACAATTTTGC
>CAURHZ010000269.1:0-2716 GCA_963524345.1 uncultured Streptococcus sp. | reverse complement strand
GTACAGTGCCTCACTCATCATCCCAAAAGAGGATACTGTCACCATTAACAAAATCAAGGCTGCTATTGAGCAAGCTTACAAAGAAGGTGAGTCAAAACTCAAAGGCAATGGCAAATCTGTACCTGCATTATCTACTCTGAAAACTCCCCTACGTGACGGTGACCTTGAACGCCCTGATGATGAAGCATACAAAAATGCTTACTTTGTAAATGCCAACTCTCCACACAAACCTGGTGTGGTTGATAGCAATCGTCAAGAAATCATTGATACTTCAGAATTGTATTCAGGCATCTACGGACGTGCTTCTATTACCTTCTATGCTTTTAATTCAAATGGCAACAAAGGTATTGCTTGCGGTTTGAATAACTTGCAAAAATTGCGTGATGGTGAACCCCTCGGAGGACGCACTCGTGCTGAGGATGATTTTGCGACAGAAGACGATGATGACTTTTTGAACTAGAAAGAGAGAATTAGATTGATGATGTATACGATTTTAACTTGTACTATTATGGGACTCTGGGTGCTTATCGGACTATACTTCGGGTATATGACCATTAGAGATGACATTCGAAATGAAATGGAGCGCAAGGCAAAGCAAAATAAAGAAAAACTTAGCCAAACACCACTCAGTCGAAAAAACAAATAGAACATTAGGTGGCAGTACTTCTGTCACCTTTTTCAGAAAGGACGTACTATGCCAATTAAAGAAATCAGTATAGATATCGAAACTTATTGTGAAATTGACTTACGAAAATCAGGAGTCTATCGCTATGCGGAAGATGACAGTTTTGAAATCCATTTGTTTGCGGTATCTGTCAATAATGGACCAGTGACTGTTTACGATTTAAGTAAGGAGAAATTACCCCAAGACATTCTTGAAGCATTAGTAGACGATAGAGTCATAAAATGGGCATTCAACGCTTCATTTGAGCGAATTTGTCTATCCAACTGGCTCAAGAAACATTATCCTGAATTATTTTTAGATGGATTTCTCTCGCCTAATTCATGGCGGTGTAGCATGATTTGGTCCGCATATTTAGGACTCCCACTTTCCTTAGAAGGTGTTGGAACAGTTCTCAAACTCAAAAACCAAAAGATGAGAGAGGGGGCTGACCTCATTCGCTACTTCTGCTTACCTTGTAAGCCGACAAAAATAAACGGTGGACGGACACGTAATCTCCCTCATCACGAGCCTGACAAGTGGTCTACCTTTATCGATTACAACAGACGTGATGTTGAGGTCGAATTGGCTATCAAGGAACGACTGAAAAACTTCCCAGTACCTGATTTTGTTTGGGAAGTATATCATCAGGATCAGATTATCAACGACCGAGGTATTGGCATAGATGTTGATTTTGTCAAAGCAGCAATCAAAATTGATTCAGAGAGCAAAGCTAAAATCCAAGAAGAACTAAAAGGCTTAACAGGTCTTGAAAATCCAAACTCTGTTCTGCAGATGATTGGCTGGTTACGAGAACACGGAATATCAACAGATTCTCTAGACAAAAAAGCTGTGAAAGAACTTCTCAAAACGGTTGATAAAACAACTGCTCAAGTTCTCAAACTTCGTCAGCAAGCTGCCAAATCAAGTGTATCCAAATATCAAGCAATGATGAATTGTGTGTGTAAGGACGGTCGAGCAAGGGGGATGTTTCAATTCTATGGAGCAAACCGAACTGGTCGATGGGCTGGACGCTTAGTGCAACTCCAGAACCTACCACAGAACCATCTTCCTGACCTAGAGGAAGCTAGAGAACTTTTCAGAACAGGTGACTTAGAAGCTACTAAGCTACTCTACGACACACAAGATACCTTATCTCAACTTATCCGAACAGCCTTTGTCCCTAGTAAAGGAAAGAAATTCATTGTTTGCGACTTTTCAGCTATCGAAGCTCGCGTACTCTCCCACTTAGCTGGTGAGATATGGCGTAGTAAGGTATTTGAACTAGGAAAAGACATCTACTGTATGTCCGCTTCTCAGATGTTTGGAGTACCAGTTGAAAAACAAGGACAAAATTCTGAACTAAGGCAAAAAGGGAAAATTGCAGAGCTTGCTTGCGGATATGGAGGTTCTGTCGGTGCACTCAAAGCCATGGGAGCACTTGATATGGGACTAACTGAGGAAGAACTCCAACCACTTGTTAACTCATGGCGACTAGCAAATCCCAATATCGTTCTCTTCTGGTGGGATGTGGACATAGCGGTTAAAACTGCTGTAAAGGACCTAATTCCAACATCTACTCACGATATTAAATTTGAAGTAAGAAGCGGCATTCTATTCATTACACTCCCATCTGGTCGTAAATTATCATATATTAAACCAAGAATTGGCGAGAACCAATTCGGAGGGGAGTCCATCACTTACGAAGGAACTGGAACTGCCAAACGTTGGGAGAGGCTAGAAAGCTACGGTCCAAAGTTTGTCGAGAATATTGTCCAAGCTATCAGCAGAGACATTCTTGCATTTGCTTTGAAACAACTAAAAGAATTCAAGATTGTAGGACATGTCCACGATGAAGTAATAATCGAATGTCCAATGGAACAAAAAATTGATAAGATTGCATCATTGATGGGTATTGCACCAGACTGGATGTCTGATATTAACCTTCGTGCCGACGGATACGAGTGCTTTTTCTATCAAAAAGATTAGCAAAAAACCGCCACCTCTGAAAGTGAGATGGCGATTTTCAATTATTGATTTAGTTCATTATATACC
>CAURHZ010000268.1:0-2723 GCA_963524345.1 uncultured Streptococcus sp. | reverse complement strand
GTTCAGTATGGGGCAGATGCTGTCTTTATCGGTGGTCAGGCCTATGGTCTTCGTAGCCGTGCAGGAAACTTTACCTTTGAACAGATGGAAGAAGGCGTACAGTTTGCTGCCAAGTACGGTGCCAAGGTCTATGTAGCTGCCAATATGGTTATGCACGAAGGAAATGAAGCTGGTGCTGGTGAGTGGTTCCGTAAACTGCGTGATATCGGGATTGCAGCAGTTATCGTATCTGACCCAGCCTTGATTATGATTGCAGCAACAGAAGCACCAGGTCTTGAAATCCACCTCTCTACCCAAGCAAGTGCCACTAACTATGAAACTCTTGAGTTCTGGAAAGAACTAGGCTTAACTCGTGTCGTTTTGGCGCGTGAGGTTTCAATGGAAGAATTGGCAGAAATTCGCAAACGTACAGACGTTGAGATTGAAGCCTTTGTTCATGGAGCTATGTGTATTTCCTACTCAGGTCGTTGTACTCTTTCAAACCACATGAGTATGCGTGATGCCAACCGTGGTGGTTGTTCACAGTCTTGTCGCTGGAAATACGATCTTTACGACATGCCATTTGGTCAAGAACGTAAGAGCCTTAAAGGTGAAATTCCAGAAGAATTTTCGATGTCTGCCGTTGATATGTCTATGATTGACCATATCCCAGATATGATTGAAAATGGTGTGGACAGTCTGAAGATTGAAGGTCGAATGAAGTCTATTCACTATGTTTCAACAGTAACAAACTGCTACAAGGCGGCTGTAGATGCTTATCTCGAAAGTCCTGAGAAATTTGAAGCCATCAAACAAGACTTGGTGGACGAGATGTGGAAAGTTGCTCAACGTGAATTGGCAACAGGTTTCTACTATGGTACGCCGTCTGAAAATGAACAGTTATTTGGCGCACGTCGTAAAATTCCTGAATATAAGTTTGTCGCTGAAGTTGTTGCTTATGATGATGCGACCCAAACGGCAACCATTCGTCAACGGAATGTCATCAACGAAGGCGATCAAGTTGAGTTTTATGGACCAGGTTTCCGTCATTTTGAAACGTATATCGAAGATTTACATGATGCCAAAGGCAATAAAATTGACCGCGCTCCAAATCCAATGGAACTCTTGACAATCAAAGTCCCACAACCTGTTCAAGCTGGAGATATGGTTCGAGCTCTCAAAGAAGGACTCATCAATCTTTATAAAGAAGATGGCACCAGCGTCACAGTTCGTGCTTAATAAGCATGTAGGAGACGAAAGCTTTCTAGTTGCTTTCCCTTTAATCCTACTTACTAAAAGAACATTAGGTTAAAGAAAATATATTAATTTCCATCCGAGATTTCATCTCGGATTTTTCATTATTTTTCAGAAAGACCTAGATAATGGAAGGATTTATTACAAGTTTTTTCCAAAGTTTTCTATATAATAAGCTAAAAAATAGTAAAATTGTAAATAATTTTCATTAAACGCTTTCAACGTAAGTAAAAAGTTGACAAATCCAATTTTTAGGACTAAACTAAGTAAGTAAATTTTAATTAAAAGGAGAATTCGTCATGAATTTAACATTTTTCGGTCTATGTCTTGCCTGTATGGGTGTATCTCTTGGTGAAGGTATGTTGATGAACGGTTTGTTGAAATCAGTTGCTCGCCAACCAGATATCATCTCAGAACTACGTAGTTTGATGATCCTAGGGGTTGCCTTTATTGAAGGTACTTTCTTCGTTACTCTTGTCTTTTCATTTATCATCAAATAAAAGAAGTATAAATTGAAAAAAGGGAGGATTTTAGATGGAAGAAAGTATTAATCCAACCATCAATATTGGTCCTGTTACCTTTAATTTAACCATAGTAGTTTTGACTTTGTTGACTGTAGCACTTATTTTTGGCTTTATTTATTGGGCAACTCGAAATATGACTTTGAGACCCACAGGAAAACAAAATGTATTAGAGTATTTATTTGATTTTGTTGTTGGATTTACAAAATCAAACCTTGGTCCAATGATAAAGGATTATTCTCTCTTTTATTTCTGTTTATTCCTATTTATGGCCATTGCAAATAATATTGGCTTAATGGCTAGAATTCAGACTACAGATGGTGTAAATCTTTGGACCTCACCAACAGCAAATTTGTCATTTGACTTGGTCTTGTCTTTTACAATTATCTTAATGACCCACGTAGAAGGAATTCGTCGTCGTGGAATCAAAAAGTATTTAAAAGCATTTGTAACACCAGGTTTTATGACACCAATGAATCTCTTGGAAGAAGTTACCAATCTCCTTTCACTTGCATTGCGGGTCTTTGGTAATATCTTTGCAGGGGAAGTGATGGCAAGTATGTTAGTCCTACTTTCTCATCAGGCCTTCTATTGGTATCCTATTGCTTTTGGAACAAATCTAATCTGGACTGCATTTTCTGTTTTTATTTCTTGTGTACAAGCATATGTATTTACATTGTTATCTTCAATGTACCTAGGAAATAAAATTAATGATGAAGAATAGAAAGGAGTAGTTTATGAATGTAACAGTAGGTGAATTACTTGGTGATTTTATACTAATCGCTGGTTCCTTTATTCTCTTGCTAGTCTTGGTTAAGAAATATGCTTGGTCAAATTTGGCTAGCATTTTCGAACAAAGAGCAGAAAAAATTGCAGCAGATATTGACGGAGCTGAACAAGCACGTCAAAAAGCAGAAGTATTGGCTCAAAAACGCGAAGATGAATTGGCTGGTAGCCGTAAAGAAGCTA
>CAURHZ010000267.1:0-2754 GCA_963524345.1 uncultured Streptococcus sp. | reverse complement strand
TTCACCTACTCTTCACGCCGTTACCTAAAAACCATCAAGGAGAAATTAGAACTATGAAAAAACAAGTATTTCACGATGCAGCTGCCGGTGTTCTTATCGGCCTCATCCTCTCTATCATCTTTTCACTCATTTATGCTCCAAGTACCTACGCCCCGTTAAGTCCCGACTCTATCATCGGCCAAGTGATGGCTCAACATCAGGTTCACGGTGCCCTGGTCTTGCTCTACTGCACTCTTATATGGGCAGCCATCGGTATTCTCTTCAACTTTGGTAAACGATTATTCAGCCGTGACTGGAGCTTGCTCCGTGCAACTCTGACCCATTTCTTTCTCATGCTGGTTGGCTTTGTCCCACTAGCAACCCTAGCAGGTTGGTTCCCCTTCCACTGGATTTTCTACCTCCAGCTCATTATCGAGTTTGCGATTGTTTACCTTATCATCTGGACTATCCTCTACAAAAGAGAGGCTAAAAAAGTAGATCACATCAATCAACTCTTGAAGCATAAAAAGTAAGAGTGCTGATAAAACTGCCTAAGATAATAAAAAAGTCAAGCCTAAGCTTAACTTTCCAACTCATACAAATCTGCGATAATCGCTGCAACACGTTTGATATCTCCCAGCATACCTCGCATTTCAAAGTCAGCCAATACAGGGAAACCAAAACGTTGACTGTATTGCTTGGCTGTCAGGCAGTATTGGTTATTAAAGTTACGATTTCCTGAACCAACCACACCAAAACACTTGCTAGCATTGTCACCATAGGCTATAAAATCCCCCACTGGTGTCGTCAATATCTCGACATCTCCGTTATCCACGCCATTCCCACCTTCGAGGTAGGTCGGTAAAAAAGCGACATAGGGATGGTCCATTTCATAGAAATCTTGGCCTTCTTTGACCAAATCCTTGATATGAATCTTTTGAACCTCAATTCCCTCGTACTGGGACAAGAGATAGTCTTTCAAGCGTGTCACAAAACTCTCAGTATTGCCACTCAAACTGATATAAACTAAAGAAATTGTCTTCATATGTACCTCCATGATTTTATTTTTAATCGAAAAAGAACTACCAAGATTGTATCTTGATAGTTCTTTTTTGTCAATACTTAGGCAAGATCTTCTGTTTCCTCTTCTTCTGCCAAGGCTTTCTGTTGACGCCAAATCTTATAGAAGACAAGGGCTAGGAAAAGAACATTGATAACGATATAGAAAATGCTAACAGCTTTTGAACCAATACTCATTGTCAAACGCATGGTCTCATCTTGAAGCAACTGCACAGCGTCTTGCAAAGTCACATAGGTATAAATTGAACCAATAATAGCTAACAAAACATAGCCAACATAAGTATAGTTTGCATATTGCAAATTCTTACGAACAAGGAAGACAATAGCTACTACCACTAAAATAGCAGACAGCACAATCAAGGCAACATTAAAAATAGAATGAGATGCTTCTGCTACTCTATAGCTATAATTAATGCTATCTTCTACCTGCTGAGCACTGACCCCTGCAACTTGTTTTTGAGCAGCACGAAGGACTTCTTTGCTAGGTAAGGGCTTCAAAAGTTCAAACAGAGACGTAGCTGAAATAAGGGCAGACAAGATTAGCAAGACCCATAGATAAATCGGTTTCTTTTTCATAATAGAACCTCCTGATATTATTATCGATATTATAGCACTTTTTGTAAAGGAATACAAATATTATAGTGTAGTTTCTACCTGTTTTCGGTAGGCTTTTGGCGATTTTCCGCACAATTTTCGGAACACTTTATAGAAATATCCAACATTACTGTAACCAACAGCATAACAAATATCTTCGATGCTGTCACTAGTTGAAAGCAAAAGTTGTTGGGCAGCCTTAATGCGTTGTTTGTTTAGTAGATATGCGAAGATTGAATTTGTTTAAGCCTTACAGTAAAACAATCTAATCATCTACTATTAACAACTCTATAAAAAATTTAGTTTGACAAGCAAACAATAACACTTTCTCCTCATTTACAATCCCATCAAACCGTGGTACAATGAGAATTGTGAAAAAATTATCAGGAGACAATTCATGAAAAAATCTATCTTAACTACACTGCTTTTTGCAGTTCTTTACTTCCTCTGCATGGGGATTGGTGTTCTTTTGGGCAATCTCTTTGACCAAACCGGAAATATGTTTTATGCGCCTGCCTTTACTGCCCTTGTCGGCGGTAGCGTCTATATGATCCTAGTCGCAAAAGTTCCGCGCTTTGGTGCCATTACCACTATCGGCCTTGTCATGGCCCTCTTTTTCTTGGGATCTAAACACGGTGCTGGTGCCTTCCTTCCTGGAATTATCTGTGGCCTCCTAGCAGATGGAGTAGCTCATTTAGGCAAATACAAGGATCAAACGAAAAATTTCCTTTCTTTCGTTATTTTCGCCTTTAGCTCAACAGGACCAATCTTACTTATGTGGATTGCGCCTCAAGCCTATATGGCTACCCTTCTAGCAAGAGGAAAATCGCAAGAATATATCGACCGTATCATGGTCGCACCAAACCCTGGAACCGTCCTTCTATTTATCGCAAGTATTGTCATCGGAGCCCTAGTGGGTGCCTTGATTGGACAAGCCTTGAGTAAAAAATTTGCACAAAAAATCTGATTAATAAAAAAGAGCCGTGTGGCTCTTTTTTTATTTATGACTCAATTTCTTGGTCAAGAAATCTCCCAAAAATTGGATCGCAAAGATAATCAAAATGATAATGATGGTTGCCAAGATGGTCACATCGTGATTGT
>CAURHZ010000266.1:0-2755 GCA_963524345.1 uncultured Streptococcus sp. | reverse complement strand
AGTGGTAAAGTTGTTTGATTTGTGTTATAGTGAATATGCATGGGATAGCCTTTCTGAATGGTTTATTGGGCAATTCTATTTTACCAAGACTATCGCAACCATGCAAAAAAGCAACGGCAAATCCGTTGCTTTTTTTGGAAATAAGGGACTATTGTCCCAGACTCTTTTTGCTGTAATTAAGTTCTATTGTTAACCAGGTTTCGTTCTGTATAGGATAAATTTTATTATAATTCAAAGCGATATCTATAAATAAAAGTTTTAAAAAGAAGAGCTCATTACAATTCAGACTCAGTTCTTTTTAAATATACTATTTATTTTTTAGCTTTGATAAGTTTACTATATTATAGTTTTTCGTTGATAAATCGGATAAACTGATTCCACCAAACTTTTAAGAAGAAAGCTTTTTCAACTTTCTTTTCCGCTACCATTTCGAAACTAGGACGTTCTGTGGTAATGTAACCTTGACCAATCAAGTCCTTGTCTTCATAAGTCAAATGTCCAACCACTGTTCCGGCTTCAAGTGGTGCTGGAATTGCCTTAGAATCAGGTGTGAATTGAATTGTTTGGGACGATTGTCCCCCAACACGTTCAATTAGAGAGATATCATCTTTGGCAATGGCAGTGACGGTATCTTCTTTTCCATCTTGTACTGGGGCTTTGCTATCTTGGTAGGCATCGCCTTTTTGAACGATTTTGCGAAGCATGAATGTAGAAGAAATATAATCCATTAGTGAAGATGTAGCTGTAAAACGAGCGTAAGGATTATTGTCCTGATGGTCTGCATTCAAAACAACTGTGATAACCCTCATCCCTTTTTCAACAGTAGTACCAACAAAAGATTCACCAGCTTTGTCTGTTGTTCCTGTCTTGAGTCCGTCAAAACCACCTCGATGAGCAGGCATGCCTTCTAACATGTAGTTTGTCGAAGTTATTGTCATTCCAGCAAAAGTAGAAGAAGGTTTTTTCGTGATTTCCAAGACTTGTGGGTATTTTTTGATGAGATTGCGAGCAACGATAGCGACATCATAAGCACTGAGCTTATTTTCCTCATCTTTTTTAGATCCTGGGTAAATGTTATCCCCTAGAGTCTCATTGTTAAGACCAGTCGTATTGACAACAGTGGCATCCTGAATTCCCCATTCTAAGAGTTTTGCCCGCATCATATCGACGAAATCTTTTTCTGAGCCAGCAATTTTCTCAGCTAGGGCAATAGCCGCACTGTTAGCACTAGATACTAGGGTTGCTTCGAGCAGTTGTTCGACGGTATAATTACGAGCCTCCATAGGAACGTTACTCGCTTCAGAATTTGTCGTTAATTTGTAAGGATAATCAGAAATATCTACCGGAGTTGATAGTGTAATACTGCCGTTTTCCAAGGCTTCATAGACAAGATAAACAGTAATTAACTTTGTGATTGAAGCAATTTCAACTGGCTTGGTTGCATCTTTCTCATAGAGAATTTTACCAGTATTTGCCTCAACGGCAATTGCATGTTTAGCAGCAATATTAAAATCTTGAGCAGCAACAGTAGATGCTGAGCCAATAACGGATAAGCTTAGGAGAGTTAAAATTATTTTTTTCATAGTAAGTTTATTCTATCATAAAGAAAAAAATATTCCCAGTTTCATGATATAAGAAAGAAGCTTTTTTGAAAGTGTGGTAAAATAGATGAATGGAGGTACTTCATGTTTCGTAAGAATAAATTATTTTTTTGGACCAGTGAGATTTTACTATTAACCATCATCTTTTATTTATGGAGAGAGATGGGAGCGATTATTACACCTTTTGTAAGCGTCGCAAACACTATAATGATTCCCTTTCTTCTAGGTGGTTTTTTATATTATTTGACCAATCCTATTGTAAATTTTTTACAAAAGTATTTCAAAATTAACCGTATCATTGGTATTCTACTGACCTTGTGCGCCTTGGTCTGGGGTCTAGTCATTGGGGTAGTCTATCTCTTACCGATTTTGATTAATCAGTTGACAAGTTTGATAGCAACAAGTCAGACAATCTACAGTCGTCTGCAAGATTTGATTATCGATTTATCCACTTATCCAGCCTTTCAAAATTTGGATATTCAAGCGACTATTCAACAGTTAAATCTCTCCTATGTAGATATTCTACAGAATATCCTAAATAGTGTAACGAATAGTGTTGGAAGTGTCCTATCTGCGCTCTTTAGTACTGTTTTGATTATTATCATGACCCCTGTATTTTTAATTTATTTTTTGTTAGATGGTCACAAATTCTTGCCGATGCTTGAACGTACTGTTTTAAAGCGAGATAAGTTGCATATTACAGGTCTTTTAAAAAATTTGAATGCTACAATCGCTCGATATATTAGTGGAGTTGCCATTGATGCGATTATTATTGGCTGTTTGGCCTTTATCGGATATAGCGTAATCGGTTTGAAATACGCTTTGGTCTTCGCTATCTTTTCAGGATTAGCCAATCTCATTCCTTATGTAGGTCCAAGTATTGGTTTGATTCCGATGATTATCGCCAATGTCTTTACTGATCCCCATAGAATGCTGATTGCAGTTGTTTATATGTTGATTATTCAACAAGTGGATGGAAATATTCTCTACCCTCGTATCGTAGGTGGTGTGATGAAAGTCCATCCAATTACGATTTTAGTATTACTTTTGTTATCAAGTAATATTTATGGTGTCATTGGTATGATTGTTGCAGTACCAAACTATTCTATCTTAAAAGAAATTTCTAAGTTTTTATCACGTTTGTATGAAAATCA
>CAURHZ010000265.1:0-2774 GCA_963524345.1 uncultured Streptococcus sp. | reverse complement strand
AAAAAGAAGACTTGGACAAACTCTTGAGCCAGTTTGCAAGTGACAAAGGTTATAAGATTAAAGAGAAAGAAGTGCTTCGTTACACTTACTTCGGTGTTGCGAACCAAGAAGGAAATAAGTTAACCCTTTTTGAAAAAGGACAAAATCGTGTCCAACCCACAACAGTTTTCATGGTATTTGACCAAAAAGATTATGAAACTATGACTGGTCAAAAACTGTCTCTATCAGGAAATGAGGTTGGACTCTTTGCAAAGAACGAGGGAGTTAAAGAACAAAAAACTCTAATTCTGAATGATCATCAATTTTCTGTAAAAGAAGAATTTAATAAAGATTTTATTGTCAACCATGTCCCAAATCAGTTTAATATTTTGACTGCTGATTACAATTACCTTGTTGTACCTGATTTACAAGCCTTTTTGGATCAATTCCCAGATTCGGCTATCTATAATCAGTTTTACGGTGGCATGAATGTAAATGCCAGCGAAGAAGAACAACTCAAGGTCGCTGACGAGTATGATAAATACCTCGATCAGTTTAATGCTCAATTAAACACGGAAGGTAGCTATGTGTACGGTAGTAATCTATCAGATGCTAGTTCTCAGATGAGTGCCCTCTTTGGTGGTGTCTTCTTTATCGGTATTTTCCTATCCATTATTTTTATGGTCGGAACCGTTCTGGTCATCTACTACAAACAAATTTCTGAAGGCTACGAAGACCGTGAACGCTTTATTATCTTGCAGAAAGTCGGTTTGGATCAAAAGCAAATCAAGCAAACCATCAACAAACAGGTTTTAACTGTTTTCTTCCTTCCTTTGCTCTTTGCCTTTATACATCTCGCCTTTGCCTACCATATGCTTAGTCTGATTTTAAAAGTGATTGGTGTACTGGATACGACTATGATGTTGCTTGTGACCTTGTCTATCTGCGCTATCTTCCTCATCGCCTATGTGCTGATTTTCATGATTACTTCAAGAAGCTATCGCAAGATTGTGCAAATGTAAAAAAGATACCTCGACTTCAAAATCGAGGTATTTTTTGTGTTCTAAATGCTGAAAAGTTGTCCTAGCAGAAAGGTAACTCCCATAGTTAAGAGACCAATAGCAAGGTTCCGAATCATCGCTGTTCTAGTCGGAGCCTTTCCAAGTTTGGCACTAGTGTAACCAGTGAGAAGAAGGGCCACACCGACGATAAGAACAGTAACAGGGATGCGGTATTCACTTGGGAAAATGGTAATTGAAAGCATGGGTGGTAAGCTACCAAGGAAAAAAGAAATAAAGCTAGAAATGGCAGCGTGCCAAGGATTGGTAAATTCTTCATACTCAATCCCATATTTTTCCTCTACCAAAGCCTTGAGCGGATTATTTAAAAAGGCTTTGTTGGTGAGAAGTTGGGCTGATGTTTCACACTCACCATTTTGAATATAGGCAGCATAGAGGGACTTTTTGGCTAGTTCCATATCTTGGTCTAGCAAGACTTGCTCACGCGCAACGGCTGCTTCCTCGGTATCTTTTTGAGTTGAAACGGATACATATTCTCCACCAGCCATTGAAAAGGCACCTGCCAAAATAGCTGCAAAGCCTGATAAAAAGATAATCCAGATATTGCTCGTAGCACTGGCAACCCCGATAACCACACCAGCAATGGAAATAATTCCATCATTAGCACCAAGAACACCCGCACGCAGGATATTTAAACGACCTGCAAAATTTGAATCGATTTCGTGATTTGTTTCTGACATACTATTCTCCTTTTATCCAGTATAAAGGAAAGAGGTAATGAAATCAATCTTTTAAAAGTATCTGAAAAAAGTTGCACGATTTTAATTTTACGAGCTTTTTTAAAAGTTAGAAACACGACTAGCTAGTAGAGAAGGATAAAAGAGAAGCAAAGCTGATAGACTAGTCCTTTTTCTACTTATCTATGGTATAATAGGAGGTAGATTTACTAATCGGAGTAAGAAAGATTTTATGATTAAACTAGTAGCAACGGATATGGACGGAACCTTCCTAGATGAGTATGGACGCTTTGATATGGACCGCCTCAAGTCTCTTTTAGCTTCCTACAAGGAAAAAGGGATGTACTTTGCGGTGGCTTCGGGGCGCGGATTTCTATCCTTAGAAAAATTATTTGCTGATGTTCGAGATGATATTATTTTTATCGCGGAAAATGGCAGTTTGGTCGAATATCAAGGTCAGGACTTGTATGAAGCGACCATGTCTCGTGAGTTTTATCTATCAACTTTTGAAAAGCTGAAAACGTCACCTTATGTAGATATCAATAAACTGCTCTTGACGGGAAAAAAGGGAGCTTATGTTCTAGATACGGTTGATGAGACCTATTTAAAAGTGAGTCAGCACTATAATGAAAATATCCAAAAAGTAGCGAGTCTGGAAGATATTACAGATGACATTTTCAAATTTACAACCAACTTCACAGAAGAAACGCTAGAAGCTGGGGAAGCTTGGGTTAATGAAAATGTCCCTGGTGTTAAGGCTATGACAACTGGCTTTGAATCCATTGATATTGTTCTGGACTATGTCGATAAGGGAGTGGCCATTGTTGAATTGGCTAAAAAACTTGGCATCACAATGGATCAGGTTATGGCTTTCGGAGACAATCTAAATGACTTGCATATGATGCAGGTTGTGGGACATCCTGTAGCTCCTGAAAATGCACGACCTGAAATTTTAGAATTAGCAGAGACTGTGATTGGTCACCATAAGGACCAGTCGGTTATAGCTTATATGGAGGGTTTATAATGGCAGATATAAAAT
>CAURHZ010000264.1:0-2777 GCA_963524345.1 uncultured Streptococcus sp. | reverse complement strand
GTGCTGCAGTGGGACCTGCAAGCTGCCTGTCCTTTTTCTCCAAAACGAGATCAATCTGCTCTACTGGCATGCGGTTATTGCCGATTTTGAGCTGTTTTGACCGTCAATTCTTCACCATCAAAGTAGAAATGCGTGATGCCAGGCATTTTCTCACTATTAAAGTCTTCTGACAACATGGCCATATCCGCAAAAGAAGGCGTTGAAGTCCAGATAGCGATTGGCAATGAAAAGATGGTAGCAAAGAGTTGCTTAAAATCCTGAGTAATAGCTGAAGGAAGAGCGAAGAGCGTACCACCTAATGCCAAGGTCGGAGCCCAGTACATGACAGACAGATCAAAAGAATAAGGTGGCTGAGCCAGCATTTGCGGACGACTTGGCGTCGCAAATTCCTTGTCCGTAATCATCCAGTTGGTAAAGCTGAGGAGATTATCATGTGAAATCTGCACTCCCTTTGGCTTACCAGTCGTACCAGAAGTAAAGATGATGTAGTAATTATCATCACCCTTGACTGGATGCGTGATCTCATAGCTAATCCCTTGGGCAAATGCTTCTTGAACCTGAGCTAGAGTCATCATCGGTGTAGAAACCTGCTCCAATGAAAAGTCTGAGATGGCAATAATCAAACTTGGCTCTGCTACTTCTAAAATAGCTGAAACTCGCTCCAATGCCGAATGGCTGTCAATTGGAATGTAGGCATGCCCCGACTTAGTCAGTGCTACAAAAGTTGCCAACATTTCATATTCTTGACCACCAAAAACAACCACAGGAGACTTCTCTGGTAAATCCAGCTGATCGATGGCTGCAGCCAAACTATCCGAATCAGCTTTCAAATCTCCATAAGTGTGTTCCTGCCCCAAAACATTGTAAACAGGATAGCTAGGCTGGGTCTGAGCAAAATGCTCAATGGTTTCAATCATATCTACTATTGGTTTATTTGACATAATAAGGATTCTCCTTCAAGTTAAAATTCATTATAGATAAAGCTTCCTTGACCCTGACCAAGATAGCTAAAAAAGTAAAGTAGCCCTAGAAAGATAATAAAATACAAGGCTGTCCGACCCAAAAAAATGTACAATTCTTTTCTCTGTTTCATCAAGAAAAACCATTCATTTCTATAATTTTTCGCTAAAATAAAATCAATTTCTTACTAATTTATTTTTCTGCTATTATACCACTTTATAGACTAGTTTTTCAATTGTTTACCCGTCTATTTTAACTACGTTTCAGTAACACTAATTTGTTCCATATGATTCTTTCTAATGATAGCTTGAATGCTTTTCAGTATAAATTATATGGGGCTACAATAAAGTAGGCTCCATACTACCTATAGAGGATTTCTCCACTATAAATATTATAGAGTTTTATCTTATGTCTCACTTTATCGGTGCAGTTCCCTTTATCTAAAATTTTTATAGTATGTAATCTTAAAATTCACTATAGATAAATTCTTGAATATTCGAAAAATCGGTTACAAAACAATAAATCACGACGCTTAAGATAACCGTATAGAAAAATAACGTCCATAAGATTAAACGGTGTGTGTCAGTTAGCTTGGTTTGCAAATTTGTAAAGTTCTTTTTCAACTTCTATCCATCCTTTCACCCCAACATGCATCACATCAAATAAAAAGTAATCATCATACTCTCTGTTTCCATAGTTTAGTACTGTTGCACCATGGCTTTTTGCAACATCTTCAATTTTTTTATAAGTTTTTTCTCGCATTTCTCTTGAGACACCAGTATAGTCATTCCATTTTCCGTTTACTGGGAAAATAATGACCTCAACTTCAATGCCTAATTCCTTGGCAACTGTCAAGAAAAGTTCCATATCTGAATACTCTGGTGACTCCAGATAGCTCAAGGCTTTATTGGAATTTTTCAGTGATGCATAACGATCTTTTAAGTAAGTATTATAGTAGTTATTATCAACAGCGTAGTCATTGTTGCTTGTTTTCTTTTTGGCCTCTTCTACATAATGATTTTCCATTTTCTCCCAATCATAGTTTGGGGTTTTATCGCCCAATGAAGGATAGTCTGGTTTAGCATGCTTTTGATAAAAAGTCCGTTTAAGTTTAAAAGAGTAAACAATATTGTCTAACTCTAATAATTTTTTATCAAGAATAGTTCCTTTCCCATCTATGAAATAACTTTTGTATTTTTTGTAGATGTCATTTTGTTGCTTGTTCCCCTTGGTAATCTCGATAATGCGATTGATTATTTTTTCTTTCGTCTCTTTACTAATCTTGTCATTATCTAGCATGTGGAAAATATGTTCCTGAGAAGCCTTATTCAAAAAGGCATCTTGATGAGTCCCATCTTTTTCAAACCACTGAACCGACTCTATTATAGCCACTTTTCGCTTAGTCATAGATCCTTCAATAGAACCCAAGGTCGTAGCCTGAATGATGTTTTGTGAATAACTGGTCCCAATCTGCATGATATTAAAATCGTTGTAATTAAAAATTTTATTTGGATGATAGTCTTCATTTATCGTTGCAACCAACTCAGATGATCCCAATAAAACCAGTGTATTGGGAGTAATATTGCTTGTCAGAATATCTCTACTTTTATACTTTTCATACGAAGTGCTATAGCGAATACTGTTATCCTTTACTTTATAATAATCATCAATCTTCTTGACATATGTCACATTTAAAAGGGCAAGCGTCGCAATTACGAGCACAAGTGATAGCAAAAATGCTTTTAGTTTAATCATCTAGTTTTATCCTATCCCTTCGATCCGTCCAATCTCTTTTCAATCTCTTATCTCTTTAAAAT
>CAURHZ010000263.1:0-2781 GCA_963524345.1 uncultured Streptococcus sp. | reverse complement strand
ACTTCCACTTCAACTGCTCCTTGGTAAACTAACCCTGAGGAAATCCCAGCAATCAGTTCATTATTTTTAAGAATCACAAAGCCAAATCCACCTTTTAAAACAAAATCCTGATAGGACTCAAAATTCCCCTGTAAATCCTGTGACCATTCTTCCGTAGAAAAGCAGTTATAAATATGATTATCAATAGGCACAATATTGTAATCTTCCTCTAAATGAGTAACTAGATCATTTAGAAATTTAACTTGAAAATTTGCCTTATCTTTAAAAGAATAGCGAGTAAAAGAAGTTAGCCCCACTTTCCGATGCAGAAAATCTTGCCAATTAGTATTTTCTGAAATAATAATCTTATAATCTAAACCATATTTTCTAACAAAATCTTCCCAAAATCTGGAATCCAACTCCCCTGCTAGGTATAGAAAATTCCCAACATCATAAAAGCTTGTTGTCCTATCACTGTTTCGGTAGACAGTTCCGATTTGAGATTTAAGACCGTATAGAACCATATTTTTCTTCCATGTTTTAAATAGTTCCATTATCCTCCTACTTCACCTTCCAATTCATATACAAGGTCTTGTCCAGTTCTGGAAATCCTAATAATTCAGACTTAACCTTCAAGACTAATGGCGATGCATTTTCTTCTGTGATTTCTTGAATTGCCTTCCAAACATATCCAAGAGAATCATTCACACCATCAAAGACAGTTTCAGAAATATTCACTTGAGATGCCTTCTCTTTTATTTCAACATCATACAAAGCCATGATATGGTGAACCATAAAATTTGTTAACTCTTCCATGACAAAAACATCGTAGATTCGAGGATTGGAGTAGCCTCTAACAGTAAATCCCGTCTCTTCCATAACTTCTCTAATCAGCGTTTCCGTCAGTCCTTCACCAAGTTGTTGACTACCACCGGGAAGGTCTAACCTATTTTTGTAGGGACCTGCTGTTTTTTGAATACAAAGAAGGTAACCATGTTTATAGCAAACACCATAGACTCCAAAGTGATTTTTGATTTCCATCAGATCCTCCTACTTCAAAGACCAGCCACCATCTATTGTCAATATTTGCCCTTGCATGGCACTTGCTTTCCCACTTGCTAAGAAAAGGCCGATCTCTGCTACTTCCTCTGGCTCAATCCAGCGCTTGATTGGCGTTTCACTAGCCACCCAGTCAGCCAATCCACCTGGCTCAAAGTCTGCAGCGGTCATAGCTGTCTTGACGGCTCCTGGAGCGATACCAAAGACCTGAATCCCAGCTTCAGCATAGTCTAGAGCCAACTGCTTGGTAAAGCCAGCTAGTGCGTGCTTAGAGGAAGTATAAGCGTGTCCACCTCCACCAGCTAGGCTCGAAGCAATAGAACACATATTGATAATGATCCCTTTTTTATTCTCTAGCATTTGTGTCAAATAATAACGAGTCAACTCAACTGGAGTCACGTAGTTTATTTCAAAAATTTCTTGAATTTCCTGCGCTGTCTGTTCCAAAAGCGGTTTGTAATCATCCAAAACTCCCGCAGTATTACACAAAATATCCACCTGAGGACACCAGTCAAAAATTGGCTCCAAGTCCAAGGTCAAATCTCTCTGTAAAAAGTGAAAATCACCCTCTAAGAGTGGATTTTCACCTTGGTCAACTCCATAAACTTGATATCCATTCTCTAAAAAGAGGCTAGCTTGAGCCAAACCAATCCCTGAACTAACGCCTGTAATGAGTACACGTCTAGTCATGCACTTCTACCCAATCTGTCGCCAAAACATCACAAGGTGTCGGACTCCACATGGAAAAACCTTCTCCTTCTCCAGACACGTTGATTAGGAAATAAGGTGTCACTTCAAGTGCAACCCCGTTTTGTTCAATGGTGTCAAAAAGTTGAACATAGTTTTCAGCATCTCCCCAACCAGTTCGTACATATTTTTTCTTAGCCTTTAACCCCGGTAGGATCTCTTCAAATGTCATGTTTTCTCCTTTAAAATCAATAATTCTTCCCTTCATTATAACAAAAAACCGCTTTGCAACGGCTTTTTGACTGTATATTAGTTAAATAAACTAATAGCTATCCAATTTTTAAATTATTTAAGTTCAATCAGTTTATTATAAATTTCTTCAGTTAAATCTTTCTGCTGTGTTCCTGTTAGATAATGTGAAGTACGAATTAAAACTGTTCCATAAACATAGTGTGATCCAGGATTTAAAGCAGTACCATCAAATGCGCTAATATAGGTGTTGCGTTTTTCAGCTTCTTCTTTTGTCTTATAAACCTCGACATTTCCACCAGCATCATTTCCTTTCTGAACAATATCAGATCCCTCTACTGAATGTGTAACTTGATTGTCAACAAAATATACAGACGCTGTATACCCACCTTGTTTATTCAATTTATTATTTGGATCGTTATTTTCAGTAACAGACTGTACTCCTGTAATTGAAGAAATCTCTTTGAGTCTTTCTTCAACAAAAGTATTAGATGGATTTGTAATTTGTTTTAGCTGAAGAATACTATTTTGATAAAGAGTCTGTTTGTCAGATAAATTCTTTATTGTTTCACTATAGTCCACTGGCTTGCTTAATTCTTCTATTTGCTCCTCAATCTTAGCAGTTGATTTCTCCATTTCTGGTACTTTACGAAGTGAATTCTGACTATCTTCAATCGCTTTTTTTAATTCTTCTAATTTTTTTGAATCTAATGGCTCTTCGCCACTATCAATTACCTTCTCAGCCTCAGCTATTTGGTCTTCAACCTCTTTATTTTTGTCTTTTAAATCTCTAACTGTGTCTTCAAA
>CAURHZ010000262.1:0-2799 GCA_963524345.1 uncultured Streptococcus sp. | reverse complement strand
GATAATCTAACTGTCCAAAACCACTTATCAGACTTCCCACTAGAAAAGAAAATCCGCTGATTCCGATAAACAGCACAGTTACATAGCCCACCCCAACTCCAAGAGAAGACATTGCAAATGTCACTTTTGAAAAAGGATATAACTGAGCTGTATCCAGATGATTTTGATATCTTTCTGCAAATAGTTGCGTTAGCATAAAAATAATAGCAACTACAAACAAGGTTGGGATGATAGCCTCTAAAATCCAGACAATCTGATCAATCCCGTGGGTCGGAAACTCCAAAGTATGTGCTTTTATGTTCAAGGGATACAGGGCTTGGTAAGTCTTTCGTTCGCGGTCAACCGCCATTTTTAAGTCAGAACTAGCAGTCGGTTCCTTTGATAAAATTTCATAACTCTTCTCTACATCTTGCCACTGCAAATAGTAGGCTTCTTTCCAGCGCCCTTCTTTTAATAAAGTCAGAATTTCTGTCTTTTGAGTCAAATGATTTTTTTGCGAGTCTAAATTTTCTTTAGCAAACTGGTATTCCTCCGAGCTGGTGTCAGATATTTGGGAGAGTTTCTCTTCATATTCATTGATGACTCTCTCATTTTTTACAAGACGGGTTTCCAACTCGCTCTCCAAGCTGACGGAGTTTGCAGTCTGACTATTAAAATAAAAGGTAACACCGAGTCCAGATACAAATAAAGCTAAGATAATCCAGTTTAAGCGACTTTTGAAAACTTTTTTTAATAAAAATAGACTAATATCTTTCATAAACTAAACCTCTTCTATCTGCCCCTGATGAATGGTTACTACTCTATCGCAGACATCAAGCAACTCTTCCTTATAGTGGGAACTTAAAAGAACCAGCTGTTCTTGTCTATCGATTTTTGCTAGCCTATCAAAAAACTTCTGTCGATAATACTCATCTAAGCCATTTGTAATCTCATCCATAAGCCAGCATTTGGCCTGACTGAGGAAATACATGGCAATTACCAAGCGTTGCTTCATGCCTAAGGAATACTTGCGAATGGGAAGGCTGATATAGTCAGACATTTCCCAGTAATCAATTTCATCCCCCAAGTTCAGACCTGACTTCCAGATGTTTTTGATAAGACGAAGGTAGTCCATCCCACTTAAGTTTCCATCCAGCCATTCAACGCTTTCATAATAAAATAAAGAAGGAGGGGCTACGATATTTCCACTACTTATAGGAATTAAATTGCTAATGGCGCGGAACAGTGTCGTTTTTCCAGAGCCATTTATAGCAAGAATACCATAAATCCTACCCTTTTCAAATGTAAAATCAACATCTTGTAAGATGACTTGTCGCGTTTTTAAGGTCACATGAGTAAGTTGCAACATATCTAGCCCTCCTTTTTGGATTAATAGCTTCCGCTGTAGTAGTTTAGTACCTCATAACGATTGTAATTCAAACCAGAACCAACTTTATACTCTGAATAGCTATCATAACGATACCATAACAGGGAATTAATACAGTTATATCTATAGCAATTCATACTAGACTTATAGTAGGTATTCCAATCATACCTATAACTTTTAGTCACTATCACAGCAGATACACTAGACTGAAAAAGACCAATAGATCATAAACTAACTAATTAAACGATTTTTACTAATTTTAATGGTTTTATATTATTAACATAGAATACGCTTTCATTTTATCATTTTTATCATTATTATGCAATAGATTTTTAGTTGGTTTTACTAATATATAATATTTGTTCTTCCTATCGAACACTTTCGATTTTCCAACTTTTCCAACCTTTAAAGCGTATAGCTCCTTGCTGGTCAGTTCGGTAAACTTTGCTATTGATAGTTTCCAGTCGGGTCAAGGTTTCCTGATGGGGGAGTTTGGTTCGATTGCTCTTTCCAACTGAAATGAGAGTCATCTCTGGTTTGAGCTGTTCTAGAAAGGCTGGACTTGATGAGTTTTTAGAACCATGTTGACTAGCTTTCAAAACATCAACTTTCAAGTCTGGATAGTGCTTCAGCAAGTCCTTCTCTCCTTGCTCCTCCAAATTTCCAGTGAAAAGAAAGTTTTTATCCAAGAGTTTTCCATACAAAACCAGGGAATCTTCATGATCTCCATCTCCAATTTTCCTTGGAGATAAGACTTCTAACTGACTTCCAAAAATTGGCAAGTTCTCTCCTGCTGTCACACTACGCACTTTGGTTTGAGTCGCTTGTAGTTCTGCCACAAATTCCTTCTGTTTCAGACTGCCTTTTGACACTAAAATTTCGCCTACATGGAAAGCCTTGGTCACCTCCAACAAATCACCAACATGCTCCTTGTCCGTATTGGTCAAAATTAGCTGGTCAATCTTGGCTACTCCTCGACTTTTGAGATAGGGAATCAAGGTTCGCTGGGCATTGCTGGTCGTCGCCTTTTCTTGCCAAGCCTCGATTTTCTTATCAGATTCTGCCTTGCCACCTACATCTATGAGAATTATCTTACCAGTTACATCCCGTAGGAAAAGACTTTCGCCTTGCCCCACATCCAGCATAGTGATCTCATTTTCCAGTGGATGCTTGGTAAGGAAAAAGAGACCTGTAATCAATAAGCTCAACACTACTAGCCTTTTAATGTTTTTCCTCAAATCATAGACCAAAGCCAAGGAAATTAATAGTAGTATAAACAGCCATGCATTGGGTTGTCCAAAGACAAGCGGTCTACTTGCCACCTGTGATACCAAGCGAATAATGTCCTCCAACCATTCAAAAATAAAATTCAGCTGAATGACTGGATAGAGAAAGGAAAGGGCAAATAAGATAGACAAGAGCGGTAAGAAGAC
>CAURHZ010000261.1:0-2799 GCA_963524345.1 uncultured Streptococcus sp. | reverse complement strand
AAGAAGAGGATATCCGTGCCTTTTATCTGGACTACTTTAGCCAAAGTTACAGCTTTCTTGATTGGCCCTTTCCCTCTATTTCTGAAGAGGCACTCACTCAGCTGATTCAGCTATTTTTAAAGGCCCAACAAGTTTCACCCAATCTCAGCAGTCTACGACAAATCAAATATACCTTGGCTATCAATCTAGAGCGGTTAAATAAGGGACGTTTCATCGAAAATCCTACTCCTCTTTTAACCAGTCACTACAGCTCCCTCATTCAGATTCCCCAGTTTGAACAAGATATCAAAAAGCTGGCTAAAAAGCTCCATTTTGAACCGAAAAAGGAGACATTAGAACAGCTATTTTCAAACCCAGTAAAGTCTCCTCAACTCACAAACAATCCTAACAATGGAGTACTGGGGGATATTCAGCACATTCAAAAATCCTACCGTCTATTGAGCCAAATCGTAGAAGAGCTAGCCAAAGAATTTCACCTACAGATTGAAAATAGAGAAGAATTGATTTGGCTCCTCCACTATACTGCCCAATCTGATTTCTTCCATCTACTCAGTAACCAGTCTCTTGACAAACAGAAATCTAAGATTTTAAGCAATTATCAGGTAGAATTTCCTAAACTATTGGACGCAAGTCAAAGGAAATTCCAATCTTATCTGGCTGAAATGGGGCTAGAAAATCACCCAAGTAAACTACAAGAACTTGTATACACCTTTTCGATTCAAGGGCAGCGAATTTTAGTCCAATTACTTCAAAAACTTCCCAAAATACGAGTTTTGGTCATTAGTCATTTGGATAGCCATCACGCACAAAACCTAATCGACACCCTTGCTCACTACGGTAACAATCTCTATCTCTTTGATTCTTGGGAAGAATCTACTATTTCTTTCTCAATTCTCAATCAAATCCCTCACGATATTGTGATCACCACCTTTCCTGTCACTAACTCTCCTAAACCAATTATCTACAATCGTAACTTCTCTACTTCAGAATTATTTCATCACCTCCACCTGCTGGCTTCTCAAATTCATAAAGAAAGACTGGCTGAATCGTAACAAAATTTGTTGCGATTTTTTCTTTTAGTTTAATTTTAGGAAAACGCTTGCATCTTATTTTACTAAGTGCTATACTGATAAAGAAATTCATTTATAGGAGAATCATTATGAGAAAAACACCATCTCACACTGAGAAAAAAATGGTCTACAGCATCCGTTCCCTCAAGAATGGAACTGGTTCTGTCCTTATCGGCGCAAGCCTTGTCCTACTTGCTATGACTACACCAACTATCTCAGCCAAGGAAAATACTACAACCACTAACGCAAGTAATAGTGAAACTACTACTGCCCTGGCCCAACCTCTTACTGATACAGCAAACATCGCTGGCAAGAACGAAAGCGATTTTTCTTCAACTAACAATGCAAACGCTTCCCTAGAGAAAAAAGAAGAAAAACCTGCAACAGAGCCAACAGCTCCTGCTGCAAGCCCAACCGATTCAGCACCACAAACTGGGCAAGATCGTTCAAGTGAGGCAACTACTTCTACTAGTCCAGCAACGCCTAAAACTAAGGCAGAAGAGCCAATCGAAGACAACTACTTCCGTATCCATGTCAAAAAACTTCCTGAAGAAAACAAGGATGCTCAAGGACTCTGGACTTGGGATGATGTTGAAAAACCTTCTGAAAACTGGCCTAACGGAGCCTTGTCCTTTAAGGATGCCAAAAAAGATGACTATGGCTACTACCTAGATGTCAAATTAAAGGGAGAACAAGCCAAGAAAATTAGCTTCCTCATCAATAATACAGCTGGAAAAAATCTAACCGGCGATAAATCGGTAGAAAAACTGGCACCAAAGATGAATGAGGCTTGGTTGGACCAAGACCACAAGGTTTTCTCTTACGAGCCACAACCTGCAGGAACTATTCGCGTCAACTATTACCGTACAGATGGCAACTATGACAAGAAATCTCTCTGGTACTGGGGAGATGTGAAGGAGCCAAGTAGTGGTGAATGGCCTAACGGAACAGACTTTACGGCTACAGGCAAATATGGTCGCTATATCGATATTCCACTCAAAGATGCAGCTAAAGACCTTGGATTTTTATTACTAGACAGAAGCAAACAAGGAGACGATGTGAAAATCCGTAAAGAAGATTATAAGTTCACAGATTTGAAAAATCATAGCCAAATCTTCCTCAAAGATGATGACGAAACCATCTACACCAATCCCTACTATGTGCACGATATCCGCATGACAGGAGCTCAACACGTAGGAACTTCTAGCATTGAAAGTAGTTTTTCAACACTTGTCGGTGCTAAAAAAGAAGATATCCTCAAGCACTCCAACATCACTAATCATCTAGGAAACAAGGTAACTATCACTGATGTTGCAATCGATGAAGCTGGTAAGAAAGTGACCTACAGCGGAGATTTCTCTGACACAAAACATCCTTATACCGTTAGCTACAACTCTGACAAATTCACTACCAAAACAAGCTGGCGTCTTAAAGATGAGACTTACAGCTATGATGGTAAACTTGGAGCTGACTTAAAAGAAGAAGGAAAACAAGTTGATTTGACCCTTTGGTCACCAAGTGCTGATAAGGTTTCTGTCGTTGTCTACGACAAGAATGACCCTGAAAAAGTGGTTGGAACTGTCGCTCTTGAAAAAGGGGAAAGAGGAACTTGGAAACAAACTCTAGATAGCACAAACAAACTAGGCATCACAGATTTCACTGGATACTATTATCAATACCAAATCGAGCGTCAGGGTAAAACTGTTCTTGCACTCGATCCTTACGCTAA
>CAURHZ010000260.1:0-2826 GCA_963524345.1 uncultured Streptococcus sp. | reverse complement strand
ACCAACCAATGGGTGGTACTGGTGGTGGTACCCAACAAACCGATATGGCGATTGCTGCAGAACACTTGCTCAAAACTCGTAACATCTTGGAAAAAATCTTGGCTGAAAATTCAGGTCAGTCAATCGAAAAAGTCCATGCAGATGCAGAACGCGATAATTGGATGAGCGCCCAAGAAACACTTGAATATGGCTTCATTGATGAAATCATGGCCAACAATTCATTGAATTAATGATGAAAGAAGGCAAACTCGACTGGGTTTGCTTTTTTTGGTATAATAGGGGGAGATTTCTTAGAAAGAGGATTTATCATGTTTGAAAAAGTCAATCGATCTGGCTTGATTATCTATCTTTACTATAATCGTGATGCAAAAAAACTGCAGGATTATGGAGATATTACCTATCATTCCAAGAAACATCGATACTTACAGCTTTATGTTCCAACTCAAGAAGTGGAGCAATTGGTCGGGCGTTTGAGCAAGGAAAAATTTATAAAAAAAGTCAGAGTTTGTCATATCCAAGAGCTTGAAACACCCTTTGTGGGCAATCTTTATCGAGAGGAAAACGTTATCATTGAAAAAGTTCAAGAAAAGTGTTGACAATTTTCTGATAATTCGGTATATTCTTAACATGCTATTTATTTAAGAAATAAGGAGACAAAAAAGATGAAGAAAAAATTTGCCCTATCGTTTGTGGCGCTTGCAAGTGTAGCACTTCTTGCAGCCTGTGGAGAAGTGAAGTCTGGAGCGTCAAACGCTGCTGGTAACTCAGTAGATGAAAAGACAATCAAAATCGGATTTAACTTCGAAGAAACTGGTGCCGTAGCAGCCTACGGAACATCTGAACAAAAAGGTGCCCAACTTGCCGTTGATGAAATCAATGCAGCAGGTGGTATCGATGGAAAACAAATCGAAGTAGTCGATAAAGATAACAAGTCTGAAACAGCAGAGGCTGCTTCAGTAACAACTAACCTTGTAACTCAATCTAAAGTATCAGCAATCGTAGGACCTGCGACATCTGGTGCAACTGCAGCTGCGGTAGCGAATGCTACAAAAGCAGGTGTTCCATTGATTTCGCCAAGTGCGACTCAAGATGGATTGACTAAAGGTCAAGATTACCTCTTTATCGGAACTTTCCAAGATAGCTTCCAAGGAAAAATTATCTCAAACTATGTTTCTGATAAATTGCAAGCTAAGAAAGTTGTTCTTTACACTGACAATGCCAGCGACTATGCTAAAGGTATTGCAAAAGCCTTCCGTGAAGCTTACAAAGGTGAAATCGTTGCTGATGAAACTTTCGTAGCAGGTGACACAGACTTCCAAGCAGCCCTTACAAAAATGAAAGGGAAAGACTTTGATGCTATCATCGTTCCTGGTTACTACACTGAAGCTGGTAAAATTGTAAACCAAGCGCGTGGTATGGGAATTGACAAACCAATCGTTGGTGGTGATGGATTTAACGGTGAAGAGTTTGTACAACAAGCAACTGCTGAAAAAGCATCAAACATTTACTTTATCTCAGGCTTCTCAACTACTGTAGAAGTTTCAGCTAAAGCAAAAGCTTTCCTTGATGCTTACCGCGCTAAGTACAATGAAGAGCCTTCAACATTTGCAGCCTTGGCTTATGACTCAGTTCACCTTGTAGCAAACGCAGCAAAAGGTGCTAAAAACTCTGGCGAAATCAAGGATAACCTTGCTAAAACAAAAGACTTTGAAGGTGTAACTGGTCAAACAAGCTTCGACGCAGACCACAACACAGTCAAAACTGCTTACATGATGACCATGAACAATGGTAAGGTTGAAGCAGCAGAAGTTGTAAAACCATAATAGAAAAATGTTGAAATAGGGAATGAGCCTTTGACTCACTCCCTGTTTCGATGTTTAATACTCTTCGAAAATCAAATTCAAACTGCGTCAACGTCGCCTTGCCGTACTCAAGTACAGCCTGTGGCTAGTTTCCTAGTTTGCTCTTTGATTTTTATTGAGTATAAGAACCTATCAAAAAGTGAGGGGCAACCCTCAAAATTATAAATAGAAAGAGTGAATCTTATGCTCCAACAACTAGTAAATGGTTTGATTCTAGGTAGTGTATACGCGCTATTAGCCCTAGGATATACCATGGTTTACGGAATTATCAAGCTCATCAACTTCGCCCACGGTGATATTTATATGATGGGAGCCTTTATCGGTTATTTCTTGATTAATTCTTTCCAAATGAATTTCTTTGTAGCGCTTATTGTAGCTATGCTAGCGACAGCTATTCTTGGTGTCGTGATTGAGTTCCTTGCTTACCGACCTTTGCGTCACTCTACTCGTATTGCTGTTTTGATTACAGCTATTGGGGTTTCTTTCCTATTGGAGTATGGCATGGTCTATCTGGTTGGTGCCAATACTCGTGCCTTCCCTCAAGCGATTCAAACAGTTCGCTATGATTTGGGACCAATTAGCCTAACAAACGTTCAGTTAATGATCTTGGCAATTTCCTTGATTTTGATGATTTTGTTACAAGTTATTGTTCAAAAGACCAAGATGGGGAAAGCCATGCGTGCTGTATCTGTAGATAGCGATGCAGCGCAATTGATGGGGATCAATGTAAACCGTACTATCAGCTTTACCTTCGCTTTGGGTTCAGCTCTTGCGGGTGCGGCTGGTGTTCTGATTGCCCTCTATTATAACTCTCTTGAACCTTTGATGGGTGTTACTCCAGGTCTTAAGTCTTTCGTTGCCGCAGTACTTGGTGGTATCGGGATTATTCCTGGTGCGGCGCTTGGTGGTTTTGTGATTGGTCTATTGGAAACCTTTGCGACAGCCTTTGGAATGTCAGACTTCC
>CAURHZ010000259.1:0-2833 GCA_963524345.1 uncultured Streptococcus sp. | reverse complement strand
GGTGAGAGACATCACGGGCGAATTCCATTTCGTGGGTTACGACAATCATAGTCAAACCTTCTTGAGCTAGATCCTGCATGATTTTGAGGACTTCTCCAACCATTTCTGGATCGAGAGCTGATGTTGGTTCATCAAAGAGAATAGCGTCAGGATTCATTGAAAGGGCACGAGCGATAGCCACACGTTGTTTTTGGCCACCTGAGAGTTGTTTTGGCTTCGCTTGCCAGTAGCGTTCTCCCATGCCGACCTTTTCAAGGTTTTCTTTGGCAATCTTTTCAGCTTCTGCACGTTCGCGTTTAAGGACAGTTGTCTGAGCGACAATTGTGTTTTCAAGAACGTTGAGATTTTCAAAGAGGTTAAAGGATTGGAACACCATTCCCAACTTTTCACGGTATTGCGTGAGGTCATAGCCTTTTTCGAGGACGTTTTGACCATGATAGAGGATTTGTCCATCAGTTGGCGTTTCAAGTAGGTTAATGGAGCGGAGGAAGGTCGATTTCCCGCTTCCTGAGCTTCCGATGATAGAGATAACCTCTCCCTTGTGGACAGTAAGAGAAATGTCTTTTAGCACTTCGTTTTGACCATAGGATTTTTTGAGGTGTTTAATTTCAAGGATTGCTTGGGTCATTATTTCAAATCCTCCGTTTGCATTTGGTTAGCACCTGTAGTATAGGTATCCATGTCCATTCGGCGCTCAATAAAGCGTAGGATACGTGTTACGGTGAAGGTGAGGACAAAGTAAATCACGGCGATGATTGTAAATGTCTGGAAGTATTGATAGGTCTGAGTTGCCACGGTATTTCCTGAGAAATAAAGTTCGACAACAGAGATTACGTTCAATACAGATGTATCTTTGATATTGATAACAAATTCATTACCAGTTGCTGGTAGGATGTTACGGACTACCTGAGGTAGGACAATCTTACGCATGGTTTGGTTATGAGTCATACCAAGAGCAGTAGCGGCTTCAAATTGTCCCTTGTCAACTGCTAGGATACCACCGCGGACGATTTCAGTCATGTAGGCACCAGTGTTGATTGAAACGATGAAGATAGCAGCCAGTGTGCGGTCAAGGTTGATACCGAAAGCTTGAGCAGTTCCGTAGTAGATAACCATTGATTGAACGATCATTGGCGTTCCACGGAAAATTTCAATGTAGACATTGAGAACCCATCCGACTAGTTTTTGCAGGCCATAAATGGCTTTGTTTTCAGAGAGAGGAGCAGTACGGAAGACACCAATGGCAAGACCGATAATGAGACCAATGATGGTTCCGACGATAGAGATTAAAAGAGTGATACCAGCACCACGCAAGAGTTGTTGCCAGTTTTCAGAAAGAATTTTAGCAACCTGGCTAAAGAAACTACTGCTAGCCTCTTCAGTTGTTGTGGCTTCGGCAGGTTGTTCCTTGATCATACGATCCATCAGGGCAACTTGATCATCTTTAGAAATGGTTTCAATGCTGGCATTGATTTGGTTAATACGAGTGTCATCTTTACGAAGTCCAATGGCAATAGCAGTATCTTCTTCTCCAGTCTTGAAACCTGGCTCTACTTGAACCATCTTAAACTTAGAGTTAGCAGCTTCGGCAGTCAGAGCTTCTGGGCGTTCAGAAACATAGGCATCAATGACACCAGCCTCAAGTGCTTGGCGCATTTGAGCGAAGTCTCCCATGGCAGTTTCTTTTTTAGCGCCTGAGATTTGGGAAATCAAGTCATAAAGGTAAACACCTTGTTGAGAAGTGATTTTCGCTCCATTAAAGTCATCCAAAGATTTGGCATTTGCATAGGCAGAATCTTTTTTGACAAGTAGGACAGGCTCGCTAGTGTAGTAGCTGCTTGAAAAGGCGATTTCTTGTTTGCGTTCAGCGGTTGGACTCATACCTGCGATAATCATGTCAATCTTACCGGAAGTAAGGGCAGGGACTAGACCTTCCCACTTGGTCTTAACAACCAAAGGTTCTTTGCCTAAGTCCTTAGCGATTTTCTTGGCAATTTGGACATCGTATCCATTGGCATACTGGTTGGTTCCATCGATTTTGACAGCTCCATTGCTATCATCATCCTGGGTCCAGTTAAAGGGAGCATATGCTGCTTCCATCCCGATGCGTAAATATTCATCAGCTTGAGCAACATTGACAAGTCCTAGCATCAGCAAGAGACTTGTGAAAATAGATAAGTATATTTTTCTCATGATTTCTCCTATTTCTAATCTATTAAAAAATAACTGTCTCCTATTTTATCGAAAAAAACTCTATTTTTCAATATGGGTAAGCCCTTACTTGAGAAAAAATGATATAATGATAGCAAAGATAAAAAGGGGGCTTGTTTGATGAAAAAAACTTTTTTCTTACTGGTGTTAGGCTTGTTTTGCCTTTTGCCACTCTCTGTTTTTGCCATTGATTTTAAGATAAACTCTTATCAAGGTGATTTGTATATTCATGCAGACAATACGGCAGAATTTAGACAGAAGATAGTTTATCAGTTTGAGGAGGACTTTAATGGCCAAATCGTGGGACTTGGACGTGCTGGCAAGATGCCTAGCGGATTTGACATAGACCCTCATCCAAAGGTTCAGGCCTCGAAAAATGGTGCTGAACTGACAGACGTTACTAGCGAAGTGATAGAAGGAGCAGATGGTTATACTGTCAAAGTCTATAATCCAGGTCAGGAAGGCGACACAGTTGAAGTTGACCTTGTCTGGAATTTAAAGAACTTGCTTTTTCTTTATGAAGATATCGCTGAATTAAATTGGCAACCTTTAACAGACAGTTCAGGGGCTATTGGGAAGTTTGAATTTCATGTAAGAGGAGAAAGGGGGGCTGAGAAACTCC
>CAURHZ010000258.1:0-2849 GCA_963524345.1 uncultured Streptococcus sp. | reverse complement strand
TATGTCGGTGAAGATGGAAGCGAAGAACTTGCCAATGAAATTGCTCAAGAAATCGTAGAAGAATTCGAAGACGTTGAAGTCGAGATTCACCAAGGACAACAACCAGTTTATCCATACCTATTTAGTGTGGAATAAAAATTTAATAGATTAAAAAGAAAGTTGATTTTGCAACTTTCTTTTTTTATGACATTTGTCATATCTCCTAATGACAGAAGCTTCTAGTGATTCTACCTTTAAAGAATTATACTAGATGTATCAAATGGAGGAAGAAAAAAATGAAACATAAAGTAATTGTCGCAATGAGTTTAGTAGCAGCAGGAGTCATGACTTATCTCATGTTCTCAGGATTGGATGAAGGTTTCTATCATTTTCCTTGGGAGCTATTTGCAGGATTTGGAATCATGTCTTGGTTGATCCGAGAAGGTTTGAAATTAGTCTCAGATGTGAAAAAGGAGTTTGAAAAATGAAAAAAGCGTTTCTCTATCTTTTTATTGGACTATCACTAGTGGTATGGTTTGTAGAAATGTTTACAGGTTGGTTTGATCAAGCCTTTCTTCACCAATTTATCCGTGGTGCCTGGGGACTAGGATTTATGATTTTTATCGCCTTTCCTATGGGAAAGGAGTGGCTGAAAGGAGAATATCATGAACATGATTAAGGTAGAAAGCCTAAATAAAAACATTAAGGGCAAGGCTATTTTGAAGGATATTTCCTTTGAGGTAGCTGAAGGTGAATGTGTTGCCATGATTGGGCCAAACGGAGCAGGAAAGACGACACTCTTGGACTGTTTGCTTGGAGATAAACTGGTCACCAGTGGGCAAGTATCTATCCAAGATTTGCCGGTAACGAGCTCTAAGTTAGACTATACAAGATCCTACCTCCCTCAAGAGAATGTAATCGTTCAGAAACTAAAGGTAAAAGAGTTGATTGCTTTCTTTCAAAAAATTTATCCAAATCACTTGAGTAACCAGGAAATCGATCAACTATTACAGTTTGATAAGCAACAAAAAGAGCAATTTGCAGAAAAATTATCAGGTGGACAAAAGCGTCTTTTCTCTTTTGTCTTGACCTTGATTGGCCGACCAAAGCTTGTCTTTTTAGATGAGCCAACTGCTGCCATGGATACCTCAACCCGCCAACGTTTTTGGGAAATTGTTCAGGATCTAAAAGCGCAGGGAGTTACCATTCTCTATTCGTCCCATTACATCGAAGAAGTAGAGCATACAGCTGATCGGATTTTGGTCTTGAATAAGGGAAAGTTGATTCGCGATACAACACCTCTAGCCATGCGCAGTGAGGAGATTGAAAAGCACTTTATCCTTCCTCTAGCCTATAAGGAAGTTGTCGAACAGTCAAACTTGGTTGAAAACTGGTCACAAAAACAGGATGCTTTACAAGTAGTCACACGCGAAGCAGATGCTTTCTGGGAACTGTTAGTTCAAGCAGGATGTAGCATACAAGAAATCGAAGTCAATAATCGTAGCTTGTTGGATACAATCTTTGAAGAAACACAAAAGGGAGATGACTAAGATGAAACGATGGATCGCACTAAACAAGATAGAATTTCTATTGACCAAACGACAATTAGTAACTTATCTATTGTCAGTAGGGATGCCGACGGCCTTCTATTTATTCTTTTCAGGCATGTATCAGGACACACCAGGTGGGCCAGCTAATTTTATGCGTGATTACCTCATCTCCATGACGGCTTTTTCCATGATGTCGACAGCCATGTTTTCATTCCCAGCTGTCTTACATACTGACAAGATTAACAACTGGCAGAAAACATTACGTCATAGCCCTGTAAATATGGTAGAATATTATCTATCAAAGATAACAAGTATGCTGGTTGATTATTTGGTTTCAATCTTGGTGGTTTTCTCAGTTGGGCATTTTGTAAGAGGTGTGGATATGTCTCTTGGCAATTGGATTGGGGCGGCGCTCTTGCTGATAGTAGGAAGTATTGCCTTTGTAGCGATTGGTTTGACCTTGACGCTGTTACCAACTAGTCAGCTGATGTCTGTCGTGGGCAATCTTCTCTATCTAGGCTTGGCTGTTTTAGGCGGACTCTGGATGCCCATCTCTTTATTTCCAGACTGGATGCAAGCAATCGGGAAGTGTCTACCAACTTATCAGTTGATGGAGTTGCTCAAGACCTTCTTAAACGAGGGTAGCATCAATCTATCAGCCACAGTTTATCTACTTGTTTTTTCAGCAGTTTTGTTTGGTTTGACCATTTATCTTCAAGGTCATAAGGAGAATGCTTAATGCTTGAAAGACTAAAAAGCATACACTATATGTTTTGGGCCAGTTTAATTTTTATGATTTTCCCCATCCTACCTGTAGTGACTGGGTGGCTTTCTGTCTGGCATTTATTGATTGATATTCTATTTGTGGTGGCGTATTTGGGTGTTTTAACAACTAAGAGCCAGCGCCTATCTTGGCTATATTGGGGCCTCATGCTGACTTATGTAGTTGGGAATACTGCCTTTGTTACTGTTAATTATATCTGGTTTTTCTTTTTCCTATCCAATCTCTTAAGTTATCATTTCAACGTAGGTGGTTTAAAGTCTTTACATGTCTGGACTTTTCTTCTTGCTCAAGTCCTTGTTGTGGGCCAACTTTTGATTTTTCAGAGAATCGAAGTTGAGTCGCTATTCTATCTACTTGTAATTCTTGCTTTTGTCGATTTAATGACTTTTGGCTTGGTTCGGATTCGTATTGTGGAGGATTTGAAAGAAGCGCAGGCCAAGCAAAATATCCAGATAAATCTATTGTTAGCAGAAAACGAGCGCAATCGTATCGGTCAGGATTTGCATGATAGTCTGGGGCATACCTTTGCTATGCTT
>CAURHZ010000257.1:0-2856 GCA_963524345.1 uncultured Streptococcus sp. | reverse complement strand
CGACAAAGGACTGGGATGGGCTGATTCGATAATCAAGTGATGAGGATTGGTAACCAAGGCCTTCTTCCTACGTGCATAGGCTCCCCAGAGTACAAAAACGACTGGTCTATCTAGATGATTGACCACCTGAATCACAGCATCTGTAAAAGGCTCCCATATCTGACCAGCATGACCATTGGCCTGTCCAGCAGGAACCGTCAAACAAGCATTAAGAAGCAAGACTCCTTGCTCAGCCCAAGCTGTCAAATCATGAGATTTCTTGACCCCGATATCATCTGACAATTCTTTCAAGATATTTTGCAAGGATGGTGGAGCTGGAATAGAGTCAGGTACAGAAAAACTCAAGCCCTGCGCTTGACCTGGCCCGTGATAGGGATCTTGCCCTAGAATCACCACCTTAACTTCTTCAAGAGGTGTTGTCAAGAGAGCCTGAAAAACCTTTTCCTTGGGTGGATAAATAGTTCCCTGAGCATAGACCTGCTCCATAAACTGATTGATTTTCCCAAAATAACCCTCAGGTAATTGCGCCTTAATCAAAGCATGCCAAGACGAGTGTTGCATCTTTCCCTCCTTTATCTTATCCATCTAAAAGCACGTCTTAATTTATCCGTACCATTTTTAAAAAAGCATAAACCATGTGCAAGTATAATCTTATCCGGTTTCCAGTTTAACATACGGGAAAAGGAAACCTTTGCTTCCCTTTGTCTTCCTAAAAAAGTCATCCGATAATCAATAGGAGTTTGACCATCAGGGGCTGTTACACGAGCTAAACGATAGAATTTTCTGCGGATTGGACTAGCTATCTTTTCAGGTTCAAAATTCTCTATAAGGTCTGTTACAATGAGTGTTTTAGTTGATTTATGATAAAACACGACCTCTTCGATGACAGAACTTCCCTTAAAAATAAGCTGATCAATCTCATCAGACCATAGGTCAGGAGCCTTATCTGTTAAGGCAGCATCAAATTCCACCTTGACATTCTGACTTTTCGCTCTTTCTTCAACTCCTGGACTAGACCATGCTTGCGCATGAGGATATCTTTTTCTCCAATCTGCAATATAGGCGTAGTGAATCTTATTTGGTGAAATCAGGTAAGCGACTCTGCCCAAAGCGTCCAGTTCAGTAAAGAGTTTCTCGTTTGGCGCAATAGGAGAATGAAGCCAAAGTTTGCCATCATTTAACTTAATCACCGTCATGCGTGTCTGAAAAGGAAGTTTGAAGATCTTCATATCCATTTGAATCAAATCACCATCCACTATCCAGATATTTTGATCAACTTCCTTTAGTGTATACAATGGTTCATAAAGAGAAAGTTCTGGCCTTAACATCGTTAACTATTCCTTCGTTTTTACTGCCTCTATTATAGCAAAAAGTGGCTTTCTAAACCACTTTTTACAGTTTATCTAAATAATCCAGCAAGTCTTGGTAAGAATGGACTTCGTAAGTCGGCTGGGCTTGTGTGGGATTTTCGAGGTAATGAGGATTATACCATATAGTATCAATCCCCGCATTATTGCCACCTTGAATATCGGCGGTTAGAGAGTCTCCAATCATCAGCGTCTTTTCTTTGCTAAATCCAGCAATTTGCTGACCGATTTTTTCATAAAAGAGAGCGTCAGGCTTTTGTGTTTGCAGCTGTTCAGAGATAAAGACTTGGTTGAAATAGGGAGCCAGATCTGACTGAGCCAAACGCTCTGTCTGAATGGCAGTAATCCCATTAGTCGCAGCATACAAGTCATAATCACGCTCAATGAGGCTGTCCAAGAGTTCATGAGCGCCTGAAAAAGTTTGCCCCTGCTGGGCGAGGTAAAATTGGTAACGCTGGGCTAGAAAACTACCGTCTTTTTCCTGTCCAAAATGGGCAAATAAACGAGAAAAGCGCGTGTTAACCAGTTCTTGTTTACTAATTTTCTTTTGCTCCAAGTCCTTCCAGAGAGCCTTGTTCATAGGAACGTAATAGTCTTTATAAGCCTGAATATCTGCAACCCCTTCTTCTTTTAGGAGTTGCGTCAAAGCCACATCCTCAGCAGCATCAAAATCAAGAAGAGTGTGGTCAAGATCAAAGAGTAGAAACTTGTAGGACAATTTGAGATTTTCCTTTCTAGGAGATGTAAAATTTAATATTTTGTTCAAATATGTTTACATTATACCATAAAAATAGAACTCCCCTCTCTAGTTAAATACTATCATATTAGAACCAAAGGTAAATCATAATGCAGTTTGAACTTCATAGAAATGAATTTCAAACGGACGACATCATGCTTACCATGGCTAAATCTATGAAGAACTACTTCAAATTAAATAAAGAAAATGCCAAAGATCATCGTGATCACTACTTCATTTTCAATGTGAAAACTTTAAAAGAGAATAAACTTACTAGGAAATACTCCTATCAGAAAACTGTTACAAATATAAATCAAGGAGCAAAAAACTGATTTGCTCCTTTTTTATATCCAGGAATTTAATTCTCGCCTTCTTAAACAGCATCAGAACGATATATTGTTTTTTGAAGATTTAAATAATCCATCAAGTTAATAACTTTATTATTTTCTGCCACTTCTGAAATAGTATCAGTCTCAAATCCATTTGCTTGAGCAAATAGAATTGTATAATCATATACAAGATCAAACAACTCATCTATTTCAGAGTTTAGTTTCAAAGAAAGTAGTTCTTTTTGATTATCCTGTAAAAATTTTAAGAAATTATCAACCTCTTCTTCACTTACTTCTCCTTTTTGTGCTAATTGAATGAAATGAACTAGCTTTTCTATAAGTTTCTTTACAATCTTCTTATATCTATTTGAAATAAATGCATAATAACCAACACCACCAACAGCTAGAACAGTTGCACCAATAG
>CAURHZ010000256.1:0-2874 GCA_963524345.1 uncultured Streptococcus sp. | reverse complement strand
TCATCTCTATTTCATAATGGAATACGCAACTCTTCACAAGTGCTGGAGTGTCATCTCTACGTCCCCATTCAAATAATTCCCCCATTAAATCACCAATAAACTGAGGTCTCGCACCTAAATGAACCATATTTCCCTGCTCATCAAAAATTCCTACATCTGAATTTCTATACTTCCCTGATTGTCCTACTATTTCTGTAGTCAATAATTTATGAGCAAGTAAAAAGTCCTTCTCACTGTAGGGGTCTAAATTCAATATTTTTTCATAAGCCTCATATGCATTCTTTACTTCTTTTATTTCTTTTGGATCTCCTAGAACTCTCTTCCCATCGATAATCGCTGTAATTTGTTCTATTGATAAACTATTATTTTCTATCGCTAAAGATGAGTGAATAGATTTTATTCTATTTTCTTTTCTTAAATGTAAGTTTTTCTTTGTTTCTATTTCAAGATTTCCTAATACTTTAGAAATCTCTATAAGATAATTAAGAATAATACTCGTAATGGTAAATGGTGGCTTCATAGCTTTCTCCTATCAACTTCTTTTAATTATTATACCATAAAAAATTTTTTATCGCTCATTTATCGCTCATTTATCGCTCATTTATCGCTCACTTTAGATTATAAATATCATCTAAACAACGTTATAATAACTTTTCAAAAAAGTATAACAAAACCCTAGACTTGGTTAATTCCAAATCTAGGGTTTATTTTTTATTCTTCTTCAGAAGGCTTTTCTTTTGATTTTTCGTCTTCTAGGTCTTCTTCTTCAACCTTTTCAACTTTATCTTCTTCGTTTTGAGCCTCTTCTTGAGCTTTTTTCTCAGCTTCTTCTTTGGCTTTACGAGCTTCTTCTTCGTAGTATTTCTTATTAACTACTTTATCTAGTTGATCTGCTTCTCTTTCATCTAAGTCTTTTGGCATTTTTCCAAATTGGTAAAGAGCAACGATTTCTTTTCTATCGATTGTTTCAACTTCAATAAGTGTTTGTGCAATAAGTTCTAATTGTTCCCTGTGAGTTTCAATAATGTGAAGAACTTTAGCGTAACATTCGTTAATAATTTTACGAACTTCGATATCGATTTCTTTCAGCATTTCTTCTGAGTAGTTACCGATACTTGAAAGTTGACGTCCACCATATGGATCGTGGAATGGAGCTTGCATTGGTCCTACAGCATCACTCATACCATATTCTGTAACCATCGCACGAGCAATAGCTGTTACTCGTTCGAAGTCATTATGAGCTCCTGTAGATACTTCATTAAAGAAGATTTGCTCTGCAGCACGTCCACCAAGTAATCCACAGATTTTGTCGATTAAATCTGTACGAGTTTGGAAGTATTTTTCTTCTTCCGGAATCATTAAGTTATATCCACCAGCATCACCACGTGGGATAATAGTAACTTTTTGCACTTTATCAGCACTATCAAGTACCATACCTACGATTGCGTGACCTGCTTCATGGTAAGCTACTAAACGTTTTTCTTTTGGAGTGTATACTCTACTACGTTTAGCTGGACCACCAATCACTCTGTCCATAGCTTCATCTAGGTCTTCTTTATCAATACTAGATTTATTTTCACGAGCTGCTAATAACGCTGCTTCATTAAGGATGTTAGCAAGATCCGCACCAGAGAATCCTGGAGTTTTTTCTGCTAATGAACGAAGGTCAACACCTTTAGCAAGTGGTTTGTTTTTAGCATGTACTTTAAGAATAGCTTCACGACCTTTTACATCAGGTGTAGAAACTTTAATTTGTCTGTCGAAACGACCTGGTCTTCTAAGGGCGTTATCTAATACGTCAGCACGGTTAGTAGCTGCAATTACGATAATACCTTTTTCACCATCGAATCCATCCATTTCAACAAGAAGTTGGTTAAGAGTTTGTTCACGTTCGTCATTTCCTCCACCTACTCCACTTCCACGTTTACGTCCTACAGCATCAATCTCATCAATGAAAATGATACATGGCGCATTCTTTTCAGCTTCTTTGAATAGGTCACGAACACGACTGGCTCCAACCCCTACGAACATCTCAACGAAGTCAGACCCTGAGATTGAGAAGAACGGTACTTTCGCCTCTCCAGCTACAGCACGAGCTAGTAAAGTTTTACCAGTCCCTGGAGGCCCCTCAAGTAGTACACCTTTAGGGATTCTAGCACCCATCTTAGTGAATTTACGGTGATCTTTTAAGAACTCAACCATTTCAGCAAGTTCTTGTTTTTCTTCATCAGCTCCAGCTACATCATCAAATGTAACTTTCGCTTCTCCACCATCGATTTTTTTAGCTTTAGATTTTTGGAAGCTCATTACTTTGCCTCCACCGCCACCTTGCATTTGTGTCATAAAGAAAACTAAAACACCCATAAACAAGATAAGCGGAATAATGTTACCTAAGAATGATAGAATTGCTCCAGTTTTTTCAGCTGGTTTATATTCTACTACACTTAATTTTCCATCTTTAGCTTTTTCATTAATTTGTTTTTGTACTTCAGAATCAGATGCTGCAACTACACTCTCGAAGTTCTTATTACCATCTGTGTAAGTACCTTTAACATTGTAGTTTTCATCTTTTCTTTGTAGACTTATTTCTTTAACCTTGTCATCTTTAATAGTCTGAACAAGTTTAGCATAGTCTATTTTTTCAGTTGTCCCAGGTAAATCTTGCTGCCAATATGCAAATAATCCAATCGCGATTACTATTAATGCAAGCATACCAAGGATAGGGTTTTGTCTTTTTTTATTATTCATATAGACAATCTTCCTCCTATCATTTTTCTAAACATAATTTATTTTACCATATATAACTAAAGTTTGACTAATATTTTGACCTTTTTTGATTAAAATATTATTATGAATAAATTTCTTCTTTTAGAA
>CAURHZ010000255.1:0-2883 GCA_963524345.1 uncultured Streptococcus sp. | reverse complement strand
ATTCAGACTCAGTTGATTGAAGAATCGCTTAGCCAGCAGACGATTATCCAGTCCTTCAATGCTCAGGAAGAGTTTATGAAAAGATTGCATGAGGCGAATGCCAACTACGCAGGCTATTCTCAGTCTGCCATCTTTTATTCTTCAACGGTTAATCCTTCGACTCGCTTTGTCAATGCACTCATTTATGCGCTTTTAGCTGGAGTAGGAGCTTATCGTATCATGATGGGGTCCACCTTGACCATTGGGCGTTTAGTGACTTTTTTGAATTATGTCCAACAGTACACCAAGCCCTTTAACGATATTTCTTCAGTTCTAGCTGAGTTACAAAGTGCGTTAGCTTGTGCAGAGCGCATCTATGCTATCTTAGAAAGTCCTGAAGTGGCTGAAACAGGCAAGGAAGTTTTGACCAGTGACCAGGTTAAGGGGGCTATTTCCTTTAAGCATGTTTCTTTTGGCTACCATCCTGAAAAGATTTTGATTAAGGATTTGTCTATCGATATCCCAGCTGGTAGCAAGGTAGCTATCGTTGGTCCGACAGGTGCTGGAAAATCAACTCTTATCAATCTCCTCATGCGTTTTTACCCTATTAACTCAGGAGATATCTTGTTAGATGGGCAATCTATTTATGATTATACCCGAGCGTCATTGAGACAGCAGTTTGGGATGGTGCTCCAAGAGACCTGGCTCAAGCAAGGGACCATTCATGACAATATTGCCTTTGGGAATCCTGATGCCAGTCGGGAGCAGGTGATTGCTGCTGCAAAGGCAGCCAATGCAGACTTTTTCATCCAACAGTTACCTCAAGGCTATGATACCAAGTTGGAAAATGCTGGAGAATCTCTTTCTGTTGGTCAAGTCCAGCTCTTGACCATTGCCCGAGTCTTTCTGGCTATTCCAAAGATTCTTATCTTAGACGAGGCGACTTCTTCCATCGATACACGGGCAGAAGTGCTAGTTCAGGATGCCTTTGCTAAACTCATGAAGGGGCGCACAAGTTTTATCATCGCCCACCGCTTGTCAACCATTCAGGATGCAGATTTAATCCTTGTCTTGGTGGATGGTGACATCGTGGAGTATGGCAATCATCAGGAACTCATGGCTCGAAAGGGCAAGTATTACCAAATGCAGCAAGCTGCAGCTTTCAGCTCGGAATAAGCCATTCTCTTTTGAAAGTTTATGGACGAAAAAAGTTGCCTTTGGGTGACTTTTTTGTTACAATAGCTAGAAAAATTATTCACTGTAATACTCAATGAAAATCAAAGAACAAACTAGGAAGTTAGTCGCAGGTTGCTCAAAGCACTGCTTTGAGGTTGTAGATAAGACTGACGAAGTCAGTAACCATATATCTACGGCAAGGTGAATCTGAAGTGGTTTGAAGAGAGTATAAATTGTCTTTTAGAAAAGGAGCCTAGAATGAAAGTCTATCAGCATGTAAATATCGTGACTTGTGATCAAGATTTCCATGTCTATCTAGATGGAATCTTAGCCGTTAAGGATTCTCAAATCGTCTATGTCGGTCAAGAGAAGTCAGAGATTTTAGAGCAAGCTGAACAGATTATAGACTATCAGGGAGCCTGGATTATGCCTGGTTTGGTTAATTGTCACACCCATTCTGCTATGACAGGATTGAGAGGAATTCGAGATGATAGCAATCTTCATGAATGGCTCAATGATTATATCTGGCCTGCAGAAGCAGGATTTACTCCCGACATGACTACAAGAGCGGTTAAAGAAGCTATGATAGAGATGCTCCAGTCGGGAACAACAACCTTCAACGATATGTATAATCCCAATGGTGTGGATATTGATCAGATTTATCAGGCAGTGAAAGATTCCAAGATGCGTTGTTATTTCTCACCTACCCTCTTTTCTTCTGAGGCGGAGACAACTGATGAAACTATAAGCAGAACTCGATTCATCATAGAGAAAATCTTAGAATATAAAAATCCAAATTTCAAGGTTATGGTAGCCCCTCACTCTCCATACAGTTGTAATCAAGACTTGCTGCAAGCGAGCTTAGAAGTGGCGAAAGAGCTTGCTATTCCAATCCATATCCATGTGGCGGAGACCAAGGAGGAATCAGGCATTATCCTGAAACGCTACGGCAAACGCCCTCTCGCCTTTCTAGAAGAATTGGGTTACTTAGATCATCCTTCTGTCTTTGCTCATGGGGTCGAACTAAACGAGAGAGAAATTGAACGCTTGGCAACCTCTCAAGTGTCTATTGCGCACAATCCTATCAGCAACCTCAAACTGGCATCAGGAATTGCTCCAATTATCCAACTCCAAAAAGCAAGAGTGGCAGTAGGAATTGCGACAGATTCGGTTGCTTCCAATAACAATCTAGATATGTTTGAGGAAGGACGGACTGCAGCCCTTCTTCAGAAGATGAAAAGTGGGGATGCCAGCCAATTTCCGATCGAAACAGCCCTCAAGGCACTAACAATCGAAGGGGCTAAGGTCCTAGGGATGGAACATCAGATAGGAAGTTTGGAAGTCGGCAAGCAGGCAGATTTTCTCGTTATTCAACCACAAGAGAAAATTCATCTCCAACCCCAAGAAAATATGCTCTCTCACCTAGTCTATGCTGTCAAGTCCAGTGATGTAGATGATGTCTATATTGACGGAGAACAGGTTGTTAAGCAAGGTCAAGTCCTAACAGTAGAATTTTAAAAGAAAAATCACGAAAAAATTTTAAAAAAAGTTTGCAAAAATCTTGCATTCTTTTTTTTACTATGCTATACTTATATACGGTTTGAAAAAACTGCCTAAGACAGTAGGGGAGCTCGACTCATAAGTATCCTACCGAGGACAAAACGTATCATGTAAAAAGAAGCGTATTGTACTTTCGTGTCTAGGTTTGGGCGCGTTTTTCTTTTGGAA
>CAURHZ010000254.1:0-2908 GCA_963524345.1 uncultured Streptococcus sp. | reverse complement strand
GTGTCGGACTTAACAGTCGATGACAAATTGGATTATTTTACAACCCTATTGGTTAAGAAACATCCATTAGGGTAATGAAAAAGGAGTGCAATTATGAAAAAAAATAAAAAAATGCTAGCAATTGCTCTTTTAGTATTGCTACTTATCTTTAGACCTCAACCTGTATCTGCTATGCACATTATGGAAGGGTATCTCCCTTTGGTATGGTGTATTATCTGGTTCTTACTATTTTTACCATTCTTCATCTTCGGTTTGATCAAAATTAAGAAGATTATTTCAAAAGATCCAAATTCTAAAACTATGTTGGCCTTGTCAGGTGCCTTTATCTTTATCTTATCCTCATTGAAGATCCCTTCAGTAACAGGATCTAGCTCTCACCCAACCGGTGTTGGTTTGGGAACTGCTATGTTTGGGCCATCTGTTATTAGTGTGTTAGGAACCATTTGTTTGTTGTTCCAAGCTCTTCTTTTAGCCCATGGTGGTTTGACAACACTTGGAGCCAATGCCTTTTCAATGGCAGTCGTAGGTCCTTTTGTTGGATTTGCAGTTTATAAATTCAGTCGATCTTTGAAACTATCTAAACCTGTCTCACTCTTCTTGTGTGCGATGACTGCAGATTTAGCGACTTATGCAACAACTTCGCTTCAACTTGGATTGGTCTTTCCAGATCCAACTACTGGATTTGTGGGTTCAACCATTAAGTTCTTAGGAGTCTTTCTGATTACGCAAATTCCAATTGCCATTGTAGAAGGATTGCTTACTGTTATCTTCTACAACTTGATTTCTGAAAATGCTAGTGAAAGAGAGGGGCTCTTCCTATGAAAAAATACAAGAATCTTTTGTTATTAGCTGCCATTATTGTGATTATTGTCGGTGCTTTCTTATTTGCTCCTAAAGGAGTAGAATATAGTGGTACGGATGATGCTGCAGAAAATGCTATTTCGACTATTCAAAAGGACTATAAACCTTGGTTTTCACCTTTGTTTGAACCACCAGGATCAGAAGTTGAAAGCTTGCTCTTTACCCTTCAAGGTAGTATCGGTGCGGGGATTATCTTTTATGTCATCGGTTACCAAAGAGGAAAAAAACATCAAGAAAAATAATTTAGTTTAGTAAGTATTTGTATGGGAGGAAACTATGTTTGTAATTGATCGCTATGCGTATAATAACCGTTGGACTGCAGTTCCAGAACTGCATAAGTTCAGTTTGTATATTTTGTTAATGGTCATTTCTTTCTCTGGTTTCCTCCCCTTACAAATTCTACTAATTGCTATCATGGTCCCCTTGACGTGTTATATTGCTAGACTTCCTATTTTAAAATACTTGAGCTGGTTTCGCTATCCGTCTATTTTCATTTTATTAAGTATGGCGACCTTTGTCATTAGCTATGGTGAAAATAGTCATCAGTTTTTAATGGCCATTCCAGTTGGAAGTCATGGCTATTTAGGAGTTTTTCATTCTTCTGCCAAACAAGTTGGACCGATTGTTATGAGAATTTACTGTTCTTTAATTTCAACCTATTTTATGGCTTTAACCATTCCCTTTAACCAGATGATGAAGCTTTGTAAAACCCTTCATTTACCGGCTATCTTAATGGAATTAATCGTTCTTATGTATCGCTTTATCTTTCTAGTCTTAATCGAATTTTTAACCATTCGAGATACCTTAGATTTGAAGTTTTCATTTGTCAATAAGAAAAAAAGTTATCTTGGCTGGGGAAGATTAGCCAATACCTTGTTTGTGAAATTATTGGCGGATAATCAGCGCTTAAATGATGTCTTAACCCTGAAATTTGCGCAAGCTAAAGAACTCGATGAGGAGGAATAAAAATATGTTGAAATTAGAGAATATTACGGTTTTGTTTGATGATTTAAAAGCTTTAGACCATGTGAATATGGAGTTCATGGAAGGTAAAATTACCGGGATCATTGGTACCAATGGTTCAGGGAAATCTACCTTGATGAAGGTGATGACCAAACTGCTTAAACCCCAAGAAGGTAGTGTTTATTTGGATCAGCAGCTCATTCAAGACAATAAGAAAGATTTATTTTCCTATCGACAAGAAGTCAATATGGTCTTTCAAAATCCGGAACAACAACTGTTTTATACCATTGCAAAAGATGACATCGGCATGGCTTTAGAGAATTTGGGGTATCCGGAAGAAGAGTGCGAAAAACGAGTGCGAGAAGCCATTGAACTGATGGATATCGAAGAGTTGCAGGATCGACCGGTGCAATATTTGAGTTACGGCCAAAAGAAAAAAGTTGCTATTGCAGGAATGTTGGCCCTCAAACCACGATTTTTGCTCTTAGATGAGCCGACCGCTGGATTGGATCCTAAAGGACGGGACCAAATGGCCATGATTATGAAAAAACTAGTTTCTAACGGAACGAGCATTATTGTTACCAGCCATGACATGGATCTCATGTATGATTGTTGTGATTATGCTTACCTGATTAAAAAAGGAAAAATCATGACCCAAGGGACGAAATACGAAGTATTTCAACAAGAAGAGATTCTACTGGATGCAGGTCTTTCTGTGCCATGGATTGTCAAACTTCATCAGGCAATCCCGACACCCCTTGTTGAAAATGAAGAGATTCTATTTGAGCAGTTGAAAGAAGGATATCTATGGCAAAATCGTTAATGATTCAGGGAACAGCTTCAGATGCTGGTAAAAGCTTAATTGCTGCGGGCTTGTGCCGTATTTTAAAGCAAGATGGCTACACGGTCGTTCCCTTTAAATCTCAAAATATGGCCTTGAACTCCTTTATCACCAAAAAAGGATTTGAGATGGGGCGAGCACAGGTGGTACAAGCAGAAGCAGCGGGCATCGATCCAGATGTCCGTATGAATCCGGTCTTACTCAAGCCCACTTCAGACCGCAAATCTCAAGTGGTTTTTATGG
>CAURHZ010000253.1:0-2927 GCA_963524345.1 uncultured Streptococcus sp. | reverse complement strand
TTCATCATCATCGATGCGGTACATATTGCGGTCGATTTTAGGGAAGATATAGAGTCCAGCCTTTGGTTTAACGGCAGACAAACCTGGAATATCTTGAATAGCATTGTAGATGAAATTTCTTTGTTCAAAAATTCGTCCACCAGGAAGGAGCAATTCATCGACTGACTGGTGACCACCCAAGGAAGTTTGTACGACTTGTTGGGCCAAAACGTTAGAGCAAAGACGCATATTGGACAGCATATTGAGACCTTCAATATAGCCCTTGACGTGTGTCTTAGGACCAGACAAGACCATCCAACCTACACGAAAACCAGCGATACGGTGCGATTTTGACAGACCGTTCATGCTAACACAGAAAACATCTGGCGCCAAGCTCGCCACAGGCGTATGTACATGCCCATCCATTACCATACGGTCATAGATTTCATCCACAAAGATAATCAAATCGTTTTGACGGGCAATCTCAATAATCTCCAGCAAGAGTTCCTTAGGATAAAGGGCTCCGGTTGGGTTGTTTGGATTGATAAGGACGATTGCCTTGGTATTGGAAGTAATTTTTGACTTGATATCGTCAATATCTGGGTACCATTCTGCACCTTCATCACAGATATAATGAACGGCATTTCCCCCAGCTAGGCTGACAGCGGCTGTCCAGAGAGGATAGTCTGGCATAGGTACCAAGACCTCGTCTCCGTTGTCCAAAAGCCCCTGCATGGACATAACAATTAGTTCACTGACACCATTTCCAAGGTAAATATCATCAATATCGACATTGGGGAATTTCTTCAACTGGCAATACTGCATGATGGCCTTACGGGCTGAGAAAATCCCTTTAGAATCAGAATATCCTTCACTATCACGCGCATTCATAATCAAGTCATGAATGACCTCATCTGGCGCTGTAAAGCCAAATTCTGCTGGATTTCCTGTATTCAGACGTAAAATCTTTTCTCCGTTTGCTCGCATCCGCATGGCTTCTTCCAAAACAGGGCCACGGATATCATAAGCAACATGCTCTAACTTACTAGACTTGTTATATTCTTTCATCTTGTTTCCTCAATTCATCAGGATAGTAACATTATACCACTAGAAAGAGAATGCGACAAGTTTGCTAAAACGTGTTACTAGCTTCGTACAGAAGAAAAGCCTCGCTAAAAGCGAGGTCAAGACAAGTGAGATAGCAGGTATTTTGCGAAAGACATATCACATACCAAAAGATAAACCTAGAAAAAGCAAGCCTAAAAAGGAGTCATAGAGAAGATTAAACATGAGGAAAAGCCCCCATATCATCAAGTAATCCCAACGCCCACTTCGTTTTGCAACTAGGAACAATAGCAGATGGTAGAGTAGGTGAAAGACTAAAAAGCCAACAAAACCTGGATAGAGAAATGGAATCAGCTTTTCTAATTGCCAGATCATAAAAACTTCTAGCAAGACTGAAACTAGGATGATTCCATAATAAAGGAAATTTGATTTTTTTGATTCTTGAAAAGAGTTTTTCATCATTCTCCCTCCCTTCACTTCTTTCCTGCTATCCTTTCTTTTATTTTATCATATATTTATATAGATTTTAAGCGCTAACATTCTTTTGAAAAATATTGTTTTTACTTTACTTCTGTAGTGAAAAGGTTTACAATTATAGTAAGAAAATTTCAGGAGGTTTCATTATGGCACAACGTTACCAAAATATTATGGTCGCAATCGATGGTTCTAAGGAAGCGGACTTGGCTTTTGTCAAGGGAGTTCATTCTGCTCTACGAAACGATGCTAAACTCACCATCGCTCATGTCATTGACACACGCGCTCTCCAAAGCGTATCCACCTTTGATGCTGAAGTTTACGAAGAACTCCAAGTCGATGCTGAAAGTCTGATGAAAGAGTACGAAAAACGCGCTAAAGATGCTGGTGTGACAGATGTTCATATCGTCATCGAAATGGGAAATCCAAAGACCCTCTTGGCACGTACTATTCCAGATGCTGAAGAAGTGGACCTCATCCTCGTTGGCGCAACTGGTCTCAACGCCTTTGAACGCCTCTTGGTCGGTTCTTCATCTGAATACATTCTCCGCCATGCTAAGGTCGATTTGCTGGTTGTGAGAGAACAAGAAAAAACCTTATAATCACAAAGAAAAGGAGCTCAGCGCTCCTTTTTGTTTACTATTTATACTCTTCGAAAATCAAATTCAAACCACGTCAACGTCGCCTTGCAGTATATATGTTACTGACTTCGTCAGTCTTATCTGCAACCTCAAAACAGTGTTTTGAGCTGACTTCGTCAGTTTCATCTACAACCTCAAAGCAGTGCTTTGAGCAGCCTGCGGCTAGTTTCCTAGTCTTTCATTGAGTATTATTTCTCTCTTTATGGCGTTCATAAGCCTTGAGCTGGCGCTGCAGTTCCTTTTTAATGGCAGGCTCTGGAGCATATTTTTCTTCCCAATCATCTGGTTTTAAGATTTTATGGGTCACTGGATCAAAATGAGCCTTGCCATCTGGAAAAATTTTCCCCATATTGGCCTGATGGACAATATCAAAAATACGTTCTGGGTCCACCCCCATCAAGACAAAACTACCGTAGGTAAAGTAAAGCGTGTCAATCAGGGCATCTACCTGACCTATCAAGTCTTGCTGAGCAGGCGTCTTCTTAGCTACTTTATCTGCTGCCTTATCAAGAGCCTGATGAAGTTGCGATAGAGCTTGACTAAAGTCCTCTTCAGAAGGACTGGCAGCTCGAACAAACTCCACCAATTCTTCTATTTTAAAGCCAGCCCTGTGGGTTGCACCTTCTAAATCCCAAGCTCGTGGTTCTTCTTGGGTCCGTTCATCCATCATATGGTGGAAGGTCTTGACCTTATTGAAATGATAGTCACGGCTAACAAAGACTTTTTCTGAGGCCAGAACACCAAAATGTTCCAGGGCCTTGTGGATTC
>CAURHZ010000252.1:0-2952 GCA_963524345.1 uncultured Streptococcus sp. | reverse complement strand
CTTTTATCGTTTTACTAGCGTAATTTTCGCAATTAGCTTATTTACTTCGCTTATGAGCTCTGTAATTCTCTTTTTCCTCATCAGTCGTGAAATCAAGGACCGGCAAAAAGAAGATAACCTATATAACCTGTGGCAATCAATTAAACAAACCTTGTCGATCCGTACTTTTCTACATCAAAGCGAACTCTCAGAAGCCGTAACTACAACTGAACAAGCAAAATTAACACACTACAACCCTATTCATAAACGTTTTAACAAAGCAGTTGATAAATCTATTATAGATGTTAGAAAAGATACAATCATTCTGATGATTCGTATTCCAAAGACTCAGCAAGCAAAGAAGATTCTAGACGATATGAATACAATGATTATCGAAGAAGTTGCTAGATACAATCCTGATTATTTCTTCTCCCCCTCAAATCCAGATAAAAAATGGGCATACTTTGTAGGAACTAAAAGACAATAGCTTAATGGCGCTGTGGCCCACGTAGTGGAAGCCAAACAGCGCCGTTTTTTAATTGCAAAGTTTAGGATTAAGTGGGGTGACTACGACCCCCACTTAATCCAATAATCAATAATCAGAAAAAAATTAAATTTTCTCAAAAACTCCGATTTATGCCCTCCCAATCTCCTAATAGATAGAAATAATAAAAAATTGAAAGCGAGGAATTTTACCTATGGCAAAAGAACAACGTTCAAATAAATGGGCTTTTCTATTCTATCAGGAAAGTGCGCCCGAAAACTATTTAGAAATTCTCGAAGAAATTCATGTTCCATTTGTTCTGTCACCGTGGCATGATAAGGACGTAAACAAAAAAACTGGAGAGTTTAAGAAAGCACATAAGCATGGAGCATTCTATTTCAGCTCTCTCAAGAGCTATTCTCAAGTTTCGGAACTTATCAAAGACAAACTGAATGGCCCTGCACATGTTGAACCTGTAATGTCCCCCAAAGGGATGTACGACTACTTTGTCCATGCAGAAAATCCTGAGAAAAGTCAGTACAATATCGAAGATATTGAAACTGGATGCGGATTTGAATTAGATAAATTCCTCATCAGCAATAATAATGATGAATTTCTATCAACCATTATTGATGTGATAGACAAGAATAATTTCACAGAATTTAATCATTTGGTTAGGTATGCGAGAGAAGAAAATCCGACCTTATTAAGGCTTATCGTTGACAAAACATACTTTTTTGCCAAGTATTTAGATTCACGAAGGTATAGCACAGACAAAAGCAAAATCACTTCATCAGAAAATTCCTTGACGAATACTCCTAATGAAACTAGAAACATCATATCAAGCTCTACTTCAATAGAATTATAATGGAGGAAAAGCTATGCAAGTAATCTTACCAGATGAACAAATTCATCAAATTCAACTTTTACTCTCTAATCTTATAAGGAAAGAAATCAGTGAGCAATTAGACAAGAGTGGTATTGAAAGCCCCTATTTGAACAAAAAACAGACTTGCGACTATTTGGGAATTTCCAACAATACTCTTGATTCATGGATTCAAAAGGGGCTTCCATCCATCAAAATCGGAAAAACCATTAGATTCCACAAGGACGCTATTGACAGCTGGCTAAACGGCAACAACTAGAAAAATCAAGATTTTTATTTTATAATGGTCATGATATTTTCTGGTTCGATATAAAGGAGAATATCATGACTATCAGTAAGACAAAAAACGGAACTTACCGCTTAAAAGTCTATATTCCAATAGAAGCACGAATGCCTCTTGGAATCGTTAATAATAACTATTATGATAAAAGATTCAAAACAAAAAAGGAGGCAAGACAAGCAGAGATAGACTTACTTACGAAGTTAAACCAAATTGAAGATAATATGTTTTCAGGACTAGGAAAAGAAGATATCCTTTTCTCAGACTTCTATAAGAATATTTGGTGGGAATCCTATAAAGCAGGTCAAACTACATCTACTTTGAAACCACCAAGCAGGTCAACAATCGCTAATACCAAAACATGTTTTGAAAAGCATATACTACCACTTCTTGGCAACTATACGATTCAATTTTTAAACCAAAATAAACAGGTTATTCTAAATTTGATGACCTCAAAAGCTAACGAATATGCAAACTTCAAAACTTTACGAAGTTACGTTATTTCTATTTTTGATTGGGCGGAAGAACTTGAATATATTGAAGCAAATAGAGTTGCAAAAACTTTAAGACGAATTAAGGCTGTCAGAAAAATTCAACTTGCAGAATCAAAACGTGATGAAGATTTATACTTAACTCATGAGCAACTCCAAGAATGGTTCTCAGCTTTTAAAGAAGATTTAGAAAATGATAAAATATCACTCAAAGATTACGTCCTTTTTTATCTCACTTTTTTCCTCGGAGATAGAAAATCAGAAACATATGCTCTCCAGTGGAAACATGTCGATTTTTCAAAATCTCAAATTCAGTTAATTCAGGCTTTAGATAGATACGGACAAGTAAAATCTACCAAAGGAAATAAAAAAACTATCTTCTCTATTTCTAGTGACTTACTTCAGCTTCTTACCTCTTGGAAAGAACAACAAAAATATGAACTAGCAAAGTTTGGCATCATCAGTAATACAGAACAATTCATCTTCACTTATATAGATACCAAAGGTAATATCAATAAACCTTTACATTCTGACTACCTCAATAATAAGATGAAAACTATCAGAAAGCGACACCCAGAACTTACACACGCTACGCCACACAAATTACGGCATACGGGAGCAACACTCGCTAAACAGGCAGGTATGAGTTTAGAAGCCATTTCCGAAGCCCTAACTCACAGTGACAAAGGTACAACACAGATTTATGTCAATACTTCTAATGTAGTCCCTATGGCAGTTGGCGAATTTGCCTTAAAGTCTTTAAATCTATAAGGTAACAATAGGGGGACCTGTGTGGGGAAATTTTTCCAATATCAGAAAAAAGGCAGACATG
>CAURHZ010000251.1:0-2965 GCA_963524345.1 uncultured Streptococcus sp. | reverse complement strand
ACAGCTCTTTCTATGGATATAAAAGTCATATCGCTATGACGGATGAACGGATTATTACTGCTTGTGTGGTCACTTCTGACGAACAAAGTGATGGGAAATATTTACCTGAGTTATATGCCAAAACAAAGGAAAATAGTCTGGACATCGAGACTATTATTGGTGATGCAGCTTATTCGGGAAAGAACAACATTCAACTAACTCGCAAAGAAAAGATTCATTTGGTGTCAAAACTGAACCCTTCTGTTTTTCAATAGGTTACCGTAAAGAAGAGGATGCGTTTGAATTTAATAAAGACGCAGGGCTATTTGTCTGTCCAGAAGGACACATGGCTGTTCGCAAAGCAAGGACAGGGAAAAAATATCAAAATAAGAATCAAGTTGTCACTCATTACTTTGACATTGAAAAGTGCAAGAATTGTCTTTCCAAGGAAGGGTGTTATCAGGGAGGAGCAAAGTTTAAAATTTATTCATTAGCTATTAAGAGTAACGACCATCTTTTCCAGAAGAAATTTCAGGAAACATCTTATTTTAAAGAAATGGCCAGACATCGCTATAAAATCGAAGCGAAGAATGCCGAACTAAAACAGAGACATGGCTTTGATGTCGCGAGAGCATCGAGTCTTTTTAGCATGGAGTTACAGGCAGCCACAACCATCTTCGTGGTCAATATAAAACGAATTATGACCTTAATAAATACAAAATAACCGAGGAATTCGCTCAAATTGATGAAAGATTCCTCGATTTTCCTTTCATTAAAAGTAAGCTCCTTATTTTTTCAGTGGGCTCGTCCTTCTACAACTGTATTATCCTCAACTTTTTACCTAAAAGCTCTGATAGAGGCTGGGCAAAAACTCAACTTAAGGAGAAAATAAAGCAAATTTTCTAACAATAAAACGCATAATATCAAGGATTTAACACTTGATACTATGCGTTTTCTAATTTTAAAGACTTTTTGCCCAGTCTTACCAAAACTAGAATGGCCTTTGAAAAGTTGCCATTCATTAAACCAAATAAGTTCATCTGTAACAGGATGACGTTGAGTTAAGGTATTTCCTCTAACTATATTTTTATGAATAAGATAATATGCAGATTTATAGATGTCACTTCTACTAGTTAGCTTAGTACTAAAAATTTGTTCGTACCAATCTAAATAATAAAGAAACATACGTGAACGTGCTACTTCTAAATTATCTTCGAGAAATTCTATCCCATATATAGATGATAATGCAATCAATGATTTTGTCTTCCAACTTCTTTCATCATATTGCATGATAACAGCAGATAATTTTCTTTCTAAAATAGCTTGCAAAAATTTCCCATCTCCTGCAGAAGGTTCTAAAAATGTTGCAGAAATATCTTCACAAGTCTCTTTAATACCTGGAGTATCTAATATTTTCTGTACCATCCAGAATGGCATAAAAACCTCTCCATGCTTTTGAACACGCTTTTTTGATTTGATTAAATTCTCTTTCAAAGTCTACTCCTTAAAAACGTTTATCTTTTAAGATTATACCATTTTTTAATCTTATATCTAACTATTTCTAAAGGGGGTTGGGAATTCCCCCAAAATTCAAATCACCCCAAAAAGTACATACACTTTGTGTATACAAATTTTGGGGGTGATTTTAGGAGTGTGTGTATACAGACTCTGAGCTCGCAAAGTCATATTATGAGAAATCTATCCCCTTCGATAAAATAATCCAAAAAATCAATTTGACTGTCATTTGTGTGTACAAATATTTTAAAAAGATATATAAAAACATCCCAAAAGTTAGATTTTTCTGTCTAACTTTTAGGGTGCAGTTCAATTTAACCGCGATTCCTTATTTTAAAATCCTCATATGTCTTTCTTTTTTATGATTAGCATCGTAGTATTCCAACATCGCATGATACAAACGAGCCTTCGTTTTATCTTGTTGTTTAATTCCATGAAGAAATAATTCTGCTCGCTTTAATTTCAGTATGTATTCGCATATCTGATCAAAATCCTTGTCCATATTACTTTTGAAAATAAACATCTTTTTCCTCCATCACATCAACTATTTTTTGCATCAAAATAGACATATCCATTTTATTCTCATAGCTTATTCTCCCAACTACAGTTGCAAGACGGGATATAGAATTGATATTCTTTCCGACTTGTTCCAACTCTTCTGTTAAAGGAACTAAACTTTCAGAGGTTATCACAAAGCTATTCGAGCTTTAAAATCGACAAAAAAGAGTTTGGGACAAAAAGATTTTTATTTCAGGAATTCTTTATTATAACTTTTAAAAATCGATAGATTAGACAAAAAAAGCGAACAAGACAAAATTCTGAGTGTCAGATACCTCGTTTTGTTCGCTTTTTATATTTAAGGTTAGACTTTTGTCCCAGACTCTTTGAAACATTGATATAATCGTATTGATTAACGTTTTGAGGCAACTGACCTCGTCAGGTTGCAGTCACATTTATAAGTGACTAAAGTCGCAACAACTGTGTCAGTTGCACCAATTTAGTAAGAAAGTACAAAAAAGAACACCCCGAAAGGTGCTCTTTGTAAGTATAGTAATTCTTTCGAATTAACGTTTACTAAATTGTGATGCTTTACGAGCTTTCTTAAGACCTGGTTTTTTCTACATTATGATATTTATGGTAAATTATCACTAAAATCAAGTAATTTTAAGAGATAAATCCTCAATATTTACATATATAATCCTTTTGAAAATCGAGAGGTTATCAAAGGGTTATCACATTTTAGTTTTCGGAGCTTATGTAGTTGAGAAATACGAAATACCGTATCATAAAGATGATGTACAGTTTAGCAACAAATATACAGTTTCTTCGTGCCTGGACAATTTCTTTTTCTATCCTGAAGATATTTAAACAGTTCTATATATTATTTCTTGTGAGTAATTTTCATCAAAAAATTTCGGGTATTCGGATTTTATGGTGGAAAAGGGCTTATAAATCACCCTTCTCCAAATTC
>CAURHZ010000250.1:0-2970 GCA_963524345.1 uncultured Streptococcus sp. | reverse complement strand
CAGGCTGCTCAAAACACTGTTTTGAGGTTGCAGATGGAAGCTGACGTGGTTTGAATTTGATTTTCGAAGAGTATTATAGTCCCATTAAACGATAAGCCTGATCTCGGAGGTCCTTATCTGTTTCAAATAGACCACGAGCTACTGTCGTTAAGGTTGCTGTGCCTGGTTTTCTGACACCACGCATACTCATACACATATGCTCCGCCTCAATGACAACAAAGGCTCCTTTAGCACCTAGATAGTCCATCAAGGCATCGGCCACTTCGATATTCAATCGTTCTTGAATTTGTGGTTTTTTCGAATAAACTTCAACCGTACGGGCTAGCTTAGACAAACCTGCCACACGACCATCTGGAATGTAGGCAATATGCGCTCTACCATAAAATGGCAAGAAGTGGTGTTCACACATGGTATGGAAAAAGATATCCTTTTCTACCACCATATTATCGTCAATAATCTCAAAAGATTTTGACAAATGTCCCTCCGCTGTTTGACCAAGACCTGAAAAAATCTCTTGGTACATACGGGCTACACGAGCAGGTGTTTCCTGCAAGCCCTCGCGGTTAGCGTCCTCTCCTACAGCCTCGATAATCATTTTTACAGCTGCTTCAATCTTTTGTGTATCCATTCTCGTTCTTCCTCTCCATCAGATAGGCTCTCACTTGGCTCAAGAAATACAAGGAACCCGTGACAATCCTAACTGTTTGTTTCTCTTCTTTTTTATCTGTCAATTTCTGCTCTAGAAAATCCTGCCAACCTTGGTAGCTGAGATTTCTAGACTTGGCTGTCTCTTTCAGCACACTTTCATCAGTCGCCCGACTATCGTCAAAATGTGTCAGGGTAAGCTCGGTATCTGGCATGGCCCCCAACAAGTCCAACATATCCTCCAAGGCTTTGGTTTTGATACAAGTAAAGAGGATTTCCTTACGATAATCCGCAAAGCGTTCTTGCAAGCTTGCTACTAAAGCCTTGATGGCATGAGGATTGTGGGCCCCATCCAAAATCATCAAGGGGTCTCTCAACACAACTTCCAAACGCCCCGGCCACCTTGTTTCTTCCAGGGCTTGAGCAAGCAAGGTATTAGCCGGTAACTCTCGCCCCTCTTCTTTACAAAAAGTATCAAGTAAAGCTATGGCCATCCCAGCATTCTCTATTTGGTGCAAACCAAGCAGGCCAGTCTGGAAGCGACCTTGTCTGATAGAGCTAGTGTAGTCAAAGACTTCGCCTGTCACCACACTTTCTTGATGACGAACCTGATAATCTCTATCATATCTAATTCTCGGTGCATTTTTAGCTACTGCAATAGAGTCAATCACAGCCAACGCTTCTGGAGCGATACGACCTGTTACCAAGGGAATGCCTTGTTTGATAATACCAGCCTTCTGCTCTGCTATAGCTTCCAAGGTGTCACCAAGTAGGGCCACATGATCCAATCCAATAGTTGTAATTCCTGTCAAAATGGGCTGACAGACATTGGTACTATCTAAAAGACCACCCATGCCGACTTCCATGATAGCCACATCTACTTGCTCTGAAGCAAAGTAATCATAGGCTATGGCTGTGATAATCTCAAACTCGGTTGTCTCCTGCAAACTGGCAGCCGATTCCCCTTCCAGCAAAAACTGATAATCTGCAATGAGGGCTTCTAGCCTCGCTTCTGAGATAGATTCCCCATTGATGCTAATCTGATCTGTGTAATGAATGAGATAGGGCGAGCTGAAAACACCAACTCTCAGCCCTAGCTTTTCTAGCATATTTTTCAAAAAAGCAATGGTCGAACCCTTGCCATTGGTTCCTCCAATATGGATGACCTTGAGTTTGAGATGGGGATTGCCACGCAAAGCTAACAGTTCCACCATTCGTTCCAAGCCAAAATGCGGTTGGTCGGTCCGGTAGTTGGTAATCCACTGATTATTTTCAATTTCTTTCATCTTATTTGTATTGTTTTAAATCTAGATTTTCCGCTTCATCAGCCAGACGAATAGCGGAGGCAATTTCAACTGCCATCTTGTGACTAGCTACGTCATGCACGCGCACCACTTCTACACCCTGTCTTGCAGCAATACTAGTTACATGAGCCGAAGCCGTATCTCGATTGCGGAAACCAAGTTCTGTCTCAGGATTGACTTCAAAACCATTTTCTTCAAGAATATTGATGACAAACCTCTTGCGCGACACTCCAAGAAAGATTGGATAGCCTTTCTGATGTAGTTTATCCAGATCCCGTAAAAGAAGCAGATTTTCTTTCTTGGTCAGACCAAAGCCGATTCCTGAATCCAACAGAATATTTTCTTGTGCGATTCCAGCTTGATTTGCTCTCGCTAGTGCTCGTTCAAAGAAAGCCTCCATCAATTCTTCGATTGGCAATATTTCAAAGTCAGCTAACTCTTCCTCTGTAAAAGCTTGTCCAAAACCAAAATGAGGAAAGATGAGCGAGCTAGGGTGCTGAGGTCGTGCCATGACTGGATTAAACATGAGGACCACTTTCGCTCTCGCTCTAGCTACCACATCCGCCATTTTCTCATCACCCATAAGACCAGTGATATCATTGACTATATTGGCACCAGCAGCCAAAGCAGCCTCTGCTACCTGACTCTTCCAAGTATCAATAGAGATGAGGATATTACTTTCCTTGCGAATAGCTTTGATTACTGGAACAACACGCTGGATTTCCTCTTCTATCTCAACATAGCTACTTCTTCCCGGCCGAGTTGATTCTCCACCGATATCGAGCATACTGGCTCCTTCTGCTATCAATTTACGAGCCTGCTGAAGTGCCTGCTCAAGAGCAAAAAATTGACCACCATCCGAAAAAGAGTCTGGGGTTACATTGATAATTCCGCAAATAGCTGTCTTTGCATGATTGGCTTTACTTGACATATCGGTCACTCCCTCAAGGCTTTTCATCATATTATTTCTCTATTTTACCATAAAAAGAAAAAGATGGACACGATTGCATTCATCTTTTTC
>CAURHZ010000249.1:0-2977 GCA_963524345.1 uncultured Streptococcus sp. | reverse complement strand
CAGGAATGCCTGAAGTACAAGAGGTACCAAAATTAGATATTCCAACAGTACCAGCACAACCAACACCAAATGTACCGGTTAAACCTGTGCCAGCGCAACCAACACCAAGTGTACCGGTTAAACCAGTACCAGCGGTTCCAGAACAACCAGTAGTACCAACACCGGCTCAACCAGCAACTCCAGTAAATGCTAACCCAGTAGTACCAACTACAGTTAAAGAAAACCATGGGGACAAATTACCTGAAACTGGAAGCCAATCTGATTATATCTCTGTTCTTCTAGGTAGCGGTATTCTATTGAGCCTATATGTAGGTCGAAGAAAAGAAGATTAATCAGCCAAAAGCAGTCATTAATTTCTCGAAAGAAAATGATGAGTGATAGATATCGAATGAAAGAATATTCTTAGAACGATTTTCCATGATGGAAAAGACTGCTAAAAACCTTGAGTGGTAACGCTCAAGGTTTTTTTGGATGGGTGATGTTTGTCTGAAAATCTTGATTGAGTCTAAAAATGCCACCCTATTAGGTGGCGATAATTGATTTAGACTTTTAAAAATGCTTTATTTTTTACTGAATTGCTGCGACCAAGTCTTGAGCTTGTTTTTCAATTGAGTTTAGGGCTGTTTCTTCGAGAACTAATTTTCCATCTGCCCAAGCAGAGTCATTAACACGTGCAGCAGTGAAATCACCAACGACTTGTGTACGGATAAATGGCAAGAGGTCTTTATAGATAGCGAAAAGTTGATCGTGACCTGCATTGGCTACAGATGATACTGTGACAAACTTGTCTTGAAGGGCAGAAGCGCCACGTGTATCAGACAAGTCAAGGGCACGAGATAGCCAATCAAGCAAGTTTTTCACTGTTCCAGGGATAGAGAAGTTGTAGACTGGAGAGAAGATCCAGATAGCATCCGCAGCGAGAACCGCTTCACGAGCAGCCGCTACAGCTGGGTGAGTTGGAACTTCCAAATCTTGGCTGAAGAGAGGAAGGGCTGAATAATCAAGATAGCTAACTTCTGCTTTACCAGCAAGTGCTTTTTCAGCTTCGAGAGCCATTTGGTGGTTGAAAGAACCTTGGCGTAGTGATCCGACGATAAATAATACTTTTTTAGACATGATATGTCTCCTTTTTCTTAAAATTTCGAGAATTACCTCGTTGTTATAAAATATATTACAACAAAACAAAAGGACTTGCAAGAAATTTGCTCAGAGTTTATTTGAAAATTATAAAATTGCTGAAACTCTAGTCAGTTGCCACTGGAAAAGTAAGAACTGTTTTTTGGATTTTATAGGAGTATTCCAACATTCTCTTGTAATATAATTACATAAGTGCTAAAATAAACAAGAAAACTCGCAATAGAAACCGCATAACAGCTATTTTCCGGTATCATTTCATAAATAATTAAAGGAACAATAATGGCATTGAAGAATGCTTCTAAAAAGGAGTGGAGATCATGTAAGGCAAAGATTAACAAGTGACAGACAAAAGAAATAATAATACACTTGTTAAAGGAGAAAAAATGTTAATAAGAAATTATCGGAAAAATATTGGCCTGATGGCCGGAGTTGAGTTTTTTGCATTTCTAGGGATTACCAGTTTTTGGATTCTCTTTCTCAGTCAAAACGGAATGTCTCTTTGGCAGATTGGACTTCTGGAGAGTATTTTTCATACGACCAGTCTTCTCTGTGAAATTCCATCTGGTATGTTAGCTGACCGCTATTCCTATAAGACCAACCTTTATTTAAGTCGAATAGCAGGAATTGTGTCTTCTATTCTCATGTTGGCTGGGCAAGGAAATTTTTGGATTTATGCACTAGCTATGGCGATAAATGCCTTGTCTTATAATTTTGATTCAGGAACAAGCGCAGCAATGGTTTATGATTCAGCCGTGGAAGCTGGACTCAAGAAGCGTTACTTATCTATTTCAAGTTTTATGTCAGGAGTAGCAGAAGGAACTCGGTCTTTGGGGACAGTGTTGGCGGGATTTTTTGTCCATGGTCAATTGTACCTCACCTACTATATCATGATTGCCACTTCTATCATAGTTCTTTTCCTGATTTGGATGCTGAAAGAACCTAGTGTCAAGCTAGAAAAAGCTGATAGTGTGACCATGAAACAGATTATTTGGACTGTTAAGGAAGAGTTGGAGCGAAATCCTATGCTGTTTAACTGGATGATTTTGTCTCAGATTGTCGGAACACTTATGTGCATGTTTTATTTTTACTATCAAAATCAGTTACCGGATTTAAGTAGCTGGCAAATTTCAGCAGTTATGCTACTTGGAAGTCTCCTGAATATCCTTGCAGTCTATCTAGCGAGTAAGATTGGAAAGAAATATGCTGCCTTGAAGATTTTCCCTCTTCTCGTCCTGCTGACTGGAATCACCTATATGTTGTCCTATTTTGGAACACCTCTAATCTATATTTTGATTTATTTGATTAGTAATGCTCTATATGCTCTTTTTCAGCCGATTTTTGACAATGATTTGCAAGAGCGCCTTCCAAGTGAAGTAAGGGCAACCATGCTGAGTGTCTACTCTATGATGTTTAGCCTAAGTATGATTGTATTCTTCCCACTGACAGGGTGGTTGATTGACCATTTAGGCTTTGTAGTAGCATTTCTTTATCTAGGATTCTTTTTAGTCATGATTAGCCTTCTACTGCCTGTATTTTTAGGAAAAATGGCTAAAAGAATAGATGATAAACTAATTCCATAAATTAAAAGAAATTCTAAAAACTTGAGTACCAAAGCTCAAGTTTTTTAATAGGTCGATTTTGGAGCTGTCTTTACTTTTCTTGCTCGGTTTTAAACAAGAAAAATCGGTTTGCTTTGAAGGAAGAAATAAAGTGCGATTGTTCTTATATTCACTTGTAATAAAGCCCAATAGATGGTAAAATAGACGAGTGAAAAAAAGACAAAACAAAGCAAAAAATAATCTACTGTGGCAGTATGGTCTAGGGATGACGATTTTGTTTG
>CAURHZ010000248.1:0-2978 GCA_963524345.1 uncultured Streptococcus sp. | reverse complement strand
TCTTCAGGGAGTGGTTCGTATTCGTGTGGGTCTTGGCCAACAGGAACGATACTGTGAAGATCAATCTTGTCACCAGCAATATTTTTAGTAATATCAGCGATGATTGAGTTTGTAGCAACAACTTTTAGTTTTTGACCAGAAGCTGCATCTTTTTTTCCACTTGCACATGCTACAAGAGCAATGACGGAAAGAAAGAGAACGAGTAATGTACCTAATTTTTTCATTAGATCCTCCAATTTATTGGGGTTTTGCCCCTTATTTTAACAAATGTTTATTTTTCAGTTTCAAATATCGTTGTTTTGGAGCGATAAAGAAGCTAATGAGAAAGAAACTAGCAGCTGTGAGCACGATACTAGAACCTGCCGCAACGTTAAAGCTATAGCCGATAAAGAGTCCCAAAACCGAAGCAGTAGCTCCAAAGGTTGAGGAAAGGAAAATCATGCTTTTCAGGCTATTAGCATACAGATAAGCAGTTGCAGCTGGGGTAATCAGCATGGCTACAATCAGGATAGTTCCGACACTTTGCATGGCTGTCACAGACACGAGAGTCAGGAGTACCATGAGAAGGTAGTGATAGAAATTGACAGGCATTCCCATGGCTTTGGCCAAGAGTTCATCAAAGGAAGTTATCAAGAGTTGCTTGAAGAAAATCCAGATTAACAAGAGAATGACTGCCCCAACACCCATAGTAATAAACATATCCGTATCTTGGACGGCTAGGATATTACCAAAAAGGATATGGAAAAGGTCAGTTGAACTTTTAGCGACACTAATCAAGATGATACCGAGGGCTAAGAAAGAAGAAAAGGTAATGCCGATGGCGGTATCGCTTTTGATAATCGAGTTTCCCTTGATGTAGGTAATGATGATGGCAGCTAGCAATCCAAAGACAATGGCTCCGATAAAGAAGTCAAGGCCCAAGATGAAGGAGAGGGCTACACCTGGCAAGACAGCATGTGAAATAGCATCTCCCATGAGTGACATCCCGCGTAGAATGATGAAACATCCCACAGCTCCAGCTACGACCCCGACGACAATAGCTGTTATCAAGGCATTTTGTAGGAAATGGAATTTTTGCAATCCATCGATAAATTCTGCAATCATAGGTCACCTCCATTGAAAAAGAGTAGATTACCGTAAGCTTCTTTGAGATTGGCTTCGGTAAAGTTTTCTTTGGTTGGACCAAAGGCAATCACTTCTCGATTGACAAGCAAGACTTGATCGAAGTAGTGGGGAACCTTGCTGAGGTCGTGGTGGACGATGAGAACCGTCTTCCCAGCTTTTTTCAGATCTCTCAGCGTATTCATGATGATTTCCTCACTGACAGAGTCAATCCCAACAAAGGGTTCATCCAAGAGGATATAGTCGGCTTCCTGTACCAAACATCTGGCAATCAAGACCCGCTGGAATTGACCTCCAGACAGTTGACTGATTTGCCGTTCAGCATAGTCAGCTAGACCGACGATTTCAAGGGCTTCTTGCACTTTCTTCCAATGTTTAGCCTTTAAACTTCGAAAGAGAGGGATAGAGGGAAAGAGTCCTAACGAGACACATTCCTTGACCTTGATGGGAAAGTTGTAGTCGATATTGATTTTTTGTTCGACATAGGCAATTCGGTGTAAGGATTTTTTAACTTCCTTGTCATCGAGAAATGCCTGACCTTGATGTGGGATAATTCCCAGCATCCCTTTTAATAATGTTGATTTCCCAGCACCGTTTGGACCAATGATACCGGTAATTGTTGGTCCGTGGAGCGCTAGTGAAATATCCTTAAGTGCCAACGTCTCTTTGTAGGAGACACTGAGGTTTTCGATACGTATCATAAACTTGTATTCCTCCTGCCTCTTAATATACATTAAAAAAAAAATTAAGTCAAGTTAATTTTTAAAAAAATTAAAATAATAACTGAAAAATGATGGAAAGAGAAAGTTCATTTTTAATTGCATTCCCAGTTAATTTTTGTTAAGCTAAAAACAAGTACAAATGAAAGCGAGAACACGATGACACGTTATCAAGATGATTTTTATGATGCAATCAATGGAGAATGGCAACAGACAGCTGAAATTCCAGCAGATAAGTCTCAAACGGGAGGTTTTGTTGATTTAGACCAGGAAATTGAAGACTTGATGTTGTCGACAACAGACAAGTGGTTGGCAGGTGAAGAGGTGCCTGAGGATGCTATCTTGGCAAACTTTGTTAAATACCATCGCCTCGTTCGTGACTTTGATAAGAGAGAAGCTGACGGTATCAAACCTGTTTTGCCTCTTCTTAAAGAATTCCAAGAATTGGAGACTTTTGCGGATTTTACAGCTAGACTAGCAGAGTTTGAACTTGCAGGAAAACCTAACTTCCTTCCTTTTGGTGTATCGCCGGACTTTATGGATGCTAGAATCAACGTTTTATGGGCTAGCGCTCCAAGCACGATCCTGCCAGATACGACCTACTATGCAGAAGACCATCCTCAGCGAGAAGAGCTCTTGACTCTTTGGAAAGAAAGCAGCGCAAATCTCCTCAAGGCTTATGATTTCTCTGATGAAGAAATTGAAGACTTGTTAGAGAAAAGACTAGAATTGGACCGTCGAATTGCGGCAGTGGTGCTTTCTAATGAAGAAAGTTCAGAGTATGCTAAACTTTACCATCCATATGATTACGAAGATTTCAAGAAATTCGCACCTGCCCTACCTTTGGATGACTTCTTCCAAGCCGTTCTTGGACAAGTACCAGACAAGGTTATCGTAGACGAAGAACGTTTCTGGCAAGCAGCAGAGCAATTCTATAGTGAAGAGGCCTGGCCTCTCCTCAAGGCAACCTTAATTTTAAGTGTTGTGAATCTTTCAACCAGCTATTTAACAGAAGAAATCCGTGTCTTGTCAGGTGCCTACAGTCGTGCGCTTTCTGGAGTTCCAGAAGCCAAAGACAAGGTCAAGGCAGCTTATCAACTAGCACAAGGTCCTTTCAAACAAGCTTTGGGTCTCTGG
>CAURHZ010000247.1:0-3016 GCA_963524345.1 uncultured Streptococcus sp. | reverse complement strand
TGTGGAGTTAGTCAACATCTATATTATATAACGAAAGTGATAGAGTTGTTGTTTAAAATTAAACTTTAGAATGAAAATATTTAAAAAAAGTAGATCACTTTTAGAAGTGTCCTACTTGTATTATTTTTATTTAAAAAGGGATAAATCCTTAACAAAAGGGGTGTACTCCCGCGCCTTCGGGAAGGAAAAAAAGAAATGGCGCAAAATCAAGGTTTTATTTTTGAAATTTACCAGAAAATACCCTTAATGAAAGTAACGTAGTTCTTGTTGATGGTCATAGTGTGTTCTATTGATGCACGTTCAACGGTTACTAGATTTAGGTTAAAATCGTTAAAGCCCATATCATAGTTTAAAAAAGCGATTATACAAAAACTTGTATATCGCTCTGTTTGTTCACTTACTTTGACAAAGTGGAGGTATCTATCCTCAAGGTCCTCAATGCATTCCATACTGCCAGTAGCGTTACACCAACATCTGCAAAGATTGCCTCCCACATATTAGAAATTCCCAATCCACTTAGAACCAAGAAAATTAGTTTAACTACAATAGCCAAGGTCATGTTTTGCCGAGCTATTCTGACTGTCTTTTTAGCCAGTCGAATGACTTGAGGAAGTTTTCCAAGGTCATCATCCATCAGTACAACATCTGCTGATTCAATGGCTGCGTCCGAACCTAGCCCTCCCATAGCAATACCAACATCTGCCCTAGCAAGAACCGGTGCATCATTCACTCCATCTCCAACAAAGGCAACAGCCTGCTGAGACTGAGTCAGAATTTCCTCAAATGTACTCACCTTATCCTGAGGCAAGCAATCTCCAAATGCATCATTGAAGGCAAATTGCTGTGCAAATTCATCAACCACTGCCTGACGATCACCTGAAAGGAGAACCGTTTTTTTAATTCCGACCGCCTGTAAATCCTTCAAGGCCTCGATGCTCGTCTCCTTCACTTGGTCTGTGATAAGGAAATAGCCTAAAAAGTGACTGTCCTCTGCCAAATAGAGAACTGTTCCTGTGCTGTCAATAGCTGGATAAGCAATCCCTTGAACTTCCATTAATCTAGCATTCCCAAGATAGAGCTGTCTGCCATCTACCCTACCGGACATGCCCTGCCCTGGTAGCTCGGTAATCTGACTCACCCTATTCTCGTCCACTTCCTGTCCATAGGCTGTTCGAATAGAGTTTGCGATTGGATGATTGGAATAGCTTTCCAAATGGGCAGCGAGGTACAGAATATTATCCTCGATACCTTCTGCGTTGACAACGGTATCTACCGCAAAGATACCTTTTGTAATTGTCCCCGTCTTATCAAATACGACCGTATCCAACTTGGCAAGAGCCTCTAAATAATTCCCACCTTTCACTAAGACACCTAATTTAGATGCTCCCCCTAGCCCGCCAAAGAAACTCATTGGTACCGAAACCGCAAGAGCACAAGGGCAAGAAATGACTAAAAAGGTAAGTGCCCGATAAAGCCAAGTCGACCACTCCCCTAAACCAAGCAAGGGAGGCAGGCTTGCAAGCAGAAAAGCGATTCCGACAACCACTGGTGTATACACACGCGAAAAACGTGTGATCATCCGTTCCGTCTCCGCTTTTTTATTGCTTGCATTTTCAACTAATTCCAAAATTTTGTTGACCGTTGATTGCGAAAAAGTCTTACTCACTTCAATTACCAATGGACTAGTCAAATTGATCACACCACTTGTAATGTCCTCACCAACGCCAATTTCCCTAGGCAGTGATTCTCCTGTCAAGGCTGACGTATCCAGAATAGAACGACCTTCTCTGACCAGACCATCTAGGGGCACCTTCTCCCCAGGCTTAACTAAAATATGGTCCGCAACCCTTACTGTTTCAGGGTCTACTTGAACGGTTTCTCCCCCCTCTAGTCTCCAAGCCTTATCCGACCGAATATCCATCAATTGTGCAATGGACTGACGAGATTGAGAGGTGGCCTTATCTTGGAAATACTCCCCAATCTGATAAAAAAGCATGACGGCTACTGCCTCTGGAAATTCTCCCAAGAGAAAGGCTCCTAAGGTCGCGATACTCATCAAAAAGTTTTCATCAAAAAGATTACCACGTTGAATATTTTGAACCATCTTGATAAGAACCTTATGGCCGATAATGATATATAGGGTCAGATAATAGACCAGACGAATCCAGAAATACTCCTCTGGCAGGAAAAAGCCGAAGGCAAATAGAATCGTAACAGCAAGTAGCAGCTCTTTCGCCCAATCTCGTTTTTCTGGAAGTGCCTCTTCCTTTTTATCACTGATCACTTCGATTCCAGGTTCAATAGCATCCACCAAGTCAATAATTTCCTTATCTATCCCATCTTCGCTTTTTGTTTCCAAAATCAGCTTTTGAGCTATCAGATTGACAGTGGCAGATTCTACCTGCTCCAATTGATTGACAGCACGTTCAATCTTAGCAGCACAATTGCCACAGTCAATTCCCCGAAGTACATACTCTTTCTTCATGTTTTTCCTCCTTCAAATGCTTCAGTGTCAAAGACAAGACTGATGCGACATGATTATCCGCAAGTTCATAATAGGTCATCTTTCCTTTTTTCTCCCCCTTGACCAATTGGCAGTCCCGCAGATAGTGTAGTTGGTGAGAAATAGCAGACTTGGTCATCTGTAACGCAATCGCTAAGTCTCCGACACAAATTGGATTTTGCCGTACTGCTTGTAAAATCCGCAAACGAGTTGGATCAGAAATCGCCTTAAAAAAATTGGACATATTTAGCAATGTAACGGTATCAAACTCCGTCTCATGGACCCCTTGAATTAAATCTGGATTACAAGCTGTTAAACACTGTGACATATTTTCTATTCCTCCTATACTAAAGTTGTATCAAGTAACATCATGATTAGAAATCCGGCCATAACCCCACTTGTCGCAATATCGGTATTCTTGTGCTCTTGAGCACCTGGCACAAGTTCTTCCACTGCAACATAAATCATGGCTCCCGCCGCAAATAAGAGAGCATAAGGTAGTAGCTGGGTCAT
>CAURHZ010000246.1:0-3024 GCA_963524345.1 uncultured Streptococcus sp. | reverse complement strand
CTTTGTAAGTTGTTTCAAGCAAACCAACGCGAGCTGCTCCAACACCTTTACACCAATCCATAGCAATGTTTTTAGCATTTCCTGTTGCATCTTGATAAACTGCGTAAAGAGCTGGCACACCAAATCCTTCTTCGTAAGTACGACGTACCAAGTGTCCTGGTCCTTTAGGAGCACACATGAAGACATCTACATCTGCAGGAACTTTGATAAATTCAAAGTGGATGTTGAAACCATGAGCAAATCCAACTGCGTTTCCAGCTTCCAAGTTTGGAGCGATTTCTGCTTCGTACAATTCTTGTTGGATTTCGTCTGGTGCCAAAATCATGATAACGTCAGCCAATTTAGTAGCTTCTGCTACTGTGTAAGTATCAAATCCATCTTCTTTTGCTTTGTCAAAAGATTTACCTGGACGTACACCGATGATGACATCACGACCTGAATCACGCAAGTTTTGAGCATGCGCATGTCCTTGTGAACCATAACCGATAACAGCGATTTTTTTACCGTCAAGCGCTGCTACTTTAACATCTTTTTCGTATTCCATTTGAACTGCCATAGTTTTTTCTCTCTTTTCTATTATTTATTGCCTTTTAGGCTGGTTTAACAAATTTAAGTTGGATTTTTATACTCAATGAAAATCAAAGAGCAAACTAGGAAGCTAGCCGCAGGTTGCTCAAAACACTGTTTTGAGGTTGCAGATAAAGCTGACGTGGTTTGAATTTGATTTTCGAAGAGTATTAATCGCGGGTAAATCCAGTTGCACCCGTTCTAGCGATATTGCGAATACCGTATGGTCGAATTACTCGCAATAGAGCTTCACTCTTCTCAGCATTTCCTGTCATCTGAATAGTAATCGAGCTTGGCGCTACGTCTACCACCGTTGCACGGAATGGTTGAATAATCGCTAGAATCTCAGCGCGCTTCTCAGCTGGCGCTGACATCTTAACCAAAATTACCTCGCGCTCCAAATGAGGCTTGTCTGTAATATCACGAATGCGAATCACATCAATCTGACGATTGAGTTGTTTGATAATTTGCTCCACCTCATCATGTGAAGCAACATCAATAATAATGGTGATCCGCGATACATTCGGATCTTCTGTTGCTCCAACAGAGATACTTTCGATATTAACCTGACGACGAGACAGAACGCCAGTAAAGCGATTGAGGACTCCTGAACGATTTTGTAGTTTTGCTGTTAACATTCTACGCATGGAACTTCACCCCCAACATCTCATGATTACTCTTACCAGCTGGTACCATTGGTAACACCTGTTCCTTACGAGAAATATCTACCTCGATTAGCATAGGAACATCCTCAGTGATCACTTCAAGATCTTGATCCAAGGTCTCAGGATTGTCAAACTTATAGTTTTTAATACCGTAAGCTTGTGCCATCAGTTGAAAATCTGGAAGGGTATCAAAGACTGACTCTGACGTTCTACCTTCATAGAAGGATTCCTGCCATTGGCGAACCATTCCAAGTGAGTGGTTGTTCAGCATAACCACCTTGATTGGCACCTTGTAAATGTTCAAAATAGCCAATTCCTGGTTAGTCATTTGGAAACCGCCATCCCCAACAAACAAGACTACTTCCTTATATGGGTTAGCAATTTTAGCTCCAATTGCTGCTGGAATTCCAAATCCCATGGTTCCCAAACCACCTGAAGTCACTAACTGACGTTCATTTTGGTAGGGATAATACTGAGCTGTCCACATTTGGTGTTGACCAACGTCTGTTACCACAATGGCATCTCCGTTAGTTAATTCACCAATTCGTTCAATAACAGCTTGCGGTTGAACTACACGCTCTTTCTTATCATAAGAACGAACGCGGTTCTTGTCTTTAGTGACTTTTTCAATCCATTTTTCAGTATTGTTATGAACTGTTGGTTCGGCCAGCAACATTTGCAAGGCTTTCTTAGCATCTCCAACTACAGGAATATCTGCACTGATAATCTTGCCAATCTCGGCTGGGTCAATATCAATGTGGGCAACCTTGGCATTCTTAGCGAAGGTCTTAGGATTCCCCGTCAAGCGGTCATCGAAACGGCAACCAATACTAATCATAAAGTCCGCTTCCGTCATGGCAATATTAGCTGCGAATGACCCGTGCATGCCTCCCATTCCAAGGAAGAGTGGATGACTCGTTGCAATCGTTCCTTGTCCCAAAAGACTGGTTACCACTGGAATTTGATAGCGTTCTGCAAATTCATTTAATTCTGCAGCTGCTTCAGCATAACTAATCCCACCGCCAGCTAGCAAGACTGGCTTTTTAGCCTTGGATAATTGCTTCAAGATTTTCTTGATTTGCATATCATTTGGCTCAAGAGTCGGTTGATAACTTGGTAGGTTCACTTCTGGTGAATAGATGAAGTCCGTTTCTAAAGCAGATACGTCTTTAGGTAGGTCAATTACAACTGGCCCTGGTCGACCTGTAGTTGCGATATGGACAGCTTCCGTAATGATACGCGGAATATCAGCTGTCTCACGAACTTGATAATTGTACTTAGTGATTGGCATGGTAATTCCCACGATGTCTGCCTCCTGAAAGGCATCCTTCCCAATCCCCGCTCGCGCCACTTGACCTGTAAAGACCAAAAGGGGAACACTATCGCTCATGGCATCTGCAATTCCTGTAATGGCATTTGTTGCTCCCGGTCCGCTAGTGACGACGGCAACACCCAACTTTCCAGTTGATTTAGCATAACCTTCAGCTTCATGCAGACAGCCTTGCTCATGGCGTCCTAGAATGTGGCGAATGCCTTTAAAATTATATATCGCATCATAAAAAGGCAAGACCGCACCACCAGGATAACCAAAGATGGTATCAATTCCTAAATCACGAAGTGTTTCCAAAACTAGGTCCGACCCCGTCTTAGGAGATTCTAAACTGATTTTCTCCATTGTTCCCCTTTCTCTTCTCTTAAAAATAACTTGTTTCTATCATACCATTTTTTCAAAATTTTTCAAGAGAAAAGAAGAAATTTTCTGAATTTTCTATTTTAACGTTTATTTATGAAT
>CAURHZ010000245.1:0-3059 GCA_963524345.1 uncultured Streptococcus sp. | reverse complement strand
CGCTGACGAAAAAGTCAAAGCAGAAATTGACGGTAAGGAAATCGTGAAAGTGATTAGTGTACCAAATAAATTGGTTAATATTGTTGTAAAATAACCAATTTATTTGCTGATTTCCAACCTCAAACAGTTTCCCAAACTGTTTGAGCCAACTAAACTCGTTAATATCGTTGTGAAATAAGATAGGAATCCTTCAGAGTAGAATCTGGAGGATTTTTAAATGAAAAATATAATTCTGTTTCCATCATCTCACCACTTAACCTTTTATTTTAACCACTTATCTAAAAAGTCGATTTTTCTGTCATTATTTTTGTTAAACTAGTGAGATAAAAGGAGGAAAGAAATATGATTTTACAAGCTAAACATTTGACTAAACGGTACGGCACTCATATGGCTGTCGATGATATTCAGTTAGAGTTTGAAAAAGGAAGTTTCAATGCTATTTTGGGTCCCAATGGTGCAGGTAAATCAACCACTATTTCCATGTTAATCGGCTTGAAAAAGCCGACACAAGGTCAGATTCGCTATGCGCCAAATACGAAAATCGGAGTTGTTTTTCAAGCTAGTGTACTAGATGAGATGTTAACGGTTAGGGAAAATCTCACGATTCGTGCTCAACAGTATAAGGAGATTGCAGCAAGTCGTGTGGATGATTTGATCCATCAACTGGGCTTGACTGCTTTCCAGAAACAACTATATGGGACTTTGTCAGGTGGACAAAAACGTCGGGTTGATATTGCGCGTGCTCTTCTTTCGCGACCAGATATTCTTTTCTTGGATGAACCAACGACAGGTCTTGATATTCAGACTCGCAAATCCATCTGGGATCTTCTGTATCGACTACAAAAGGATGAAGGGATGACTATTATCTTAACGACTCATTATTTGGATGAAGCGGATGAAGCGGATCAGATCTATATCGTTGATCATGGGAAAGTGATTGCGCAAGGTTCTGCGACTAAGATTAAAAGTCAGTATGCATCTAATATCCTAAAAATTCGTTTTAAAGAAATAACCGATTTAGAAAAATTGCTACGGACTGGAATGGTAGTAGAGAAAGAAAATAAGTTGGAATATCTTTTTTATCCAAGAACGTCACTGGAAGCTATTGAATTTTTGGCAAAAGTTCGAGAAGAAATTGATTATTTTGAGTTTCGCCCAGGTACCATGGATGATGCCTTTATTGCACTTACAGGAAGAGAGGTTCGCTAATGTTAGCTTTATTGAAACGGAATTTTATCTTATATTTTCGTAATCGTTCAGGAGTATTTTTCTCATTATTGGGGGCATTGATTTCCTTCCTGCTTTATATCATTTTTTTGCAGAAGAACTTGACGGATGCTTGGTCCCAACTCCCTGATAATACGAACCTTTTAAATAACTGGCTGATGGGTGGGACCTTGGCTGTAACTGGGATTACAACCAGTTTTACGGCTCTTACACAAATGGTACAGGATCGTGAAAATCAAGTAGATCAAGATCTTTTCTTGACAGATTTAGGTAGCTGGGGCTTACAGGTGTCCTATCTAATCAGCAGTATTATCATTTCTTTTGTCATGCAGGTGTTTATGTTTGCTGTTATGAGCCTTTATTTTAGAGAAAGTCCAGTTATCAGTTATTTACCGGAAATTACTTTGATTATGCTGTTAAGCAGTCTGCTTTCAAGTGTGGTAAATATTCTTTTGATTTACCGTTTTCAATCTGTAGATAGTCTTGGCAAACTGGCAACTATAGTGGGGACTGCTTCTGGATTTTTGGTAGGAACTTATATCCCCATTGGAGTATTACCTGATTTTGCACAAATTATCATGAAGTGTACCCCTGCAACTTATATTGCTTCTCTCTATCGACAAATTTTAATGAAAGAACCATTAGAGACCGCATTTACAGGAAATAGCAGCTTGTTAAAGGAATTTCAAGAAAAAATGGGAATCCAAATCAACTGGCAAGAACTATTGACAAAGGAAGAGACATACTTTATAGTGGTTATTATCAGTCTTGTCGCTATTTTTCTTTGGATTTTATTTGTTAAAGTGTTTAGCAAGAGAAAATAAAAGTATATTGGAGAGAAAATGAAGATTCGTTTTGAAATGAAGGCAGAGTTTTCAGAAAAGGACCCACATATTGTAATTCAGGCAGCTCAGTTAACCGACCAAGCGAGGGAAGTCATGGAGTATTTAGAACAATTTTCAACAACCAATCAGGTGGTCATTCCTATTCGAACGGATGATCATCTGGTTATGGTGAAAATTGAGGATCTTATTTTAGCAGATATCGATAAGAACTTGTTGACCATTTATACGGTAGACGGGATTTATAAAACTAAGGAAACATTGACAAACTTTCAGAATAGGATTAACCGACGGAACTTTATACAGATATCACGCCATTCAATTATAAACATTGACCACTTAGAATCGTTATCAGATAGTTTTTCAGGGAACATGATGGCTAAAATGACTCGGGGCATCAAATCTAGTGTGAGTCGGAAATACGTTAAGTCCTTAATGAATTATCTAGGTTTATAGGAGAAAATCATGAAACGATTAATTGATTATTTTGTATCGGGAATGCGCACGGCTTCCTTCTTTTATTTGAGTATGATGTTATTAGCGCAGTGTTATCCAAGCGTTACCTATCCTACACCAATGGTAAAAAATATTCTAGCTCTGTTTTTAATGGGTGGAATTATGGGGGTATTGACTTTAATACTTGAAAAGCTAGAGTTTCTTGCTTTTAGTATACGTGTAGGAGTTCATTTATTAGTTACAGCTACTGTCTTAGTATTGACCTCTCTATTTTTTGGCTGGGGTTCAGTTTTATGGAGCCCTTTGCTTTGGTTCTTTTTCTTGTTAATTTATGGATTGATATGGCTGTATCAAATCTGGCGGACTCATAAACTCACACAACGAATTAATCAAGCCTTAGAGGATAAAAGACAGAAAACGGGTCACTAATATAGTGTTGAGGATGAAGTTTGAAGACAGTGCCAGTTTCCAAAGAGAACAATTTGTGATATAGTATTTTCAGCGTAAAACAAGGAGAAGAAAGATGCCAGTAAA
>CAURHZ010000244.1:0-3061 GCA_963524345.1 uncultured Streptococcus sp. | reverse complement strand
CTGTTGCTGAGAACTTGGCTGACTTTGCAGACCTCACACCAGGTCAAAAAGTCATTATGCCACTTGAAAATCCAAAACGTGCAGATGGTCCATTGATTATCTTGAATGGGAACCTTGCCCCTGACGGTGCGGTTGCCAAGGTATCAGGTGTTAAAGTGCGTCGTCACGTTGGGCCAGCTAAGGTCTTTGACTCAGAAGAAGATGCGATTCAGGCCGTTCTGACAGATGAAATCGTTGATGGCGATGTAGTCGTTGTTCGTTTCGTTGGACCTAAAGGTGGTCCTGGTATGCCTGAGATGCTGTCACTTTCATCAATGATTGTCGGTAAAGGTCAGGGAGACAAGGTCGCTCTCTTAACAGATGGCCGTTTCTCTGGCGGTACTTATGGTCTGGTTGTGGGACATATCGCCCCTGAAGCTCAGGATGGTGGACCAATTGCTTACCTTCGTACAGGCGATATTGTTACGGTTGACCAAGATACTAAAGAAATTTCTATGGCCGTATCCGAAGAAGAACTTGAAAAACGAAAAGCAGAAACAACCTTGCCACCACTTTATAGCCGTGGTGTCCTTGGTAAATATGCCCATATCGTATCATCTGCTTCACGCGGAGCCGTGACAGACTTCTGGAATATGGACAAGTCAGGTAAAAAATAAACTCAAAAAGCAAGCCAATCTCGGCTTGCTTCTTTTCATCTTCAAAAGTTATTTGCCTGCTTAACGAGGTGGTAGTCCAAGGGCAATACGGCCGTAGCGACTGATTCGTGTGATTTTCCAAGCAGGTGACCAGGTAACTTCAACCTTGACATCTTCGATACCCTCGATTTGTTTCAGACCTGCAACGATTTCGATAGGCAGGCTTTCGGCACAATCACAGGCAGTATCGGTGAAGGTCATGACAATCTTGCAGAGACCCGTTTCGTCCAGATTGATTTCATAAATCAATCCTAGATTGTAAACATCCAATTCCACATCTGTATCAAAAACCTTCTCTAGTTTTTCGATAATTTGGTCTTGCAAGGCCAAAGCGCGGTCATTGATTTTGATATCCTCTCTCATTACAGTCCCTCCACCTGATAAATATCCTCTATTTTCTCATAATTCTGACAATTTGGCAAGTTTTTGATGAATTTTCTGAAAAAATATGATAATATAAAGAAAACGCTGAATCAAGGGGAAGCCTATGGAGCAGATTGGAAAAGTCTTTAGACAATTACGAGAGTCAAGAAATATCTCGCTGAGACAAGCAACTGGGGGACAATTTTCGCCGTCTATGTTGTCCCGCTTTGAAACAGGTCAGAGTGAACTTTCGGTGGAAAAATTTCTATTTGCTCTGGGAAATATATCTGCCAGTGTGGAGGAAATCCTTTTTCTGGCGAGAAGTTTTCACTATGATACAGATTCTGAGTTGAGAAAAGAAATCATAGATGTCTTGGATCCAAAGAATATAGCTCCGCTTGAGGACTTGTATCGCAAAGAGTATCAAAAGCGTGCCCATTCTCAAAACAAACAGAAACATATTTTAAATGCCATTATTATAAAGTCTTATATGAAGAGCATGGATGGAAGGGTAGAGTTAACAGCAGAGGAAGGAAAAGTCCTTCATGATTATTTGTTTTCTACCGAGATCTGGGGAATCTATGAACTCAATTTATTTTCAGTCAGTTCTCCATTTTTATCTGTTTCTCTTTTTACTAGATATGTACGAGAAATGGTACGTAAATCTGATTTTCTAAAGGAAATGTCTGGCAATCGAAACCTTTTTCACACTATACTATTGAATGGTTTTTTAGCCAGCATTGAGTGTGAAGAATTTACCAATGCCCATTATTTTAAACGTGTTATCGAAGAGCATTTCTACAATGAAAATGAGACCTATTTCCGAACTGTCTATTTGTGGGCGGAAGGTCTCCTTGATAGCAAGCAAGGCAGAGTCAAGGAAGGTCAGAAAAAGATGGAAGATGCTGTCCGTATTTTTGAGATGCTTGGCTGTAATAAATCTGCCGAATACTATAGAAATACGACCGATTGTTGAATATCTGCAAACTACGAAAATAATTTGAAATTTTAAGCGATAGAACTGTTGGGCTCTCTCGTGTCACTGGAGAAATTCTATCGTTTCTTTTTGATCATTTCATTTGTTGCATATATTCAAAAGTTTCTCCTCTAGAATTTCTAAGTGCTATACTATAGTCATACTTCACATAAAACTTCGAACAAGAAGGGAGATTATCTATGAAACTATTGTTTAGAAATCAAGCTTATCGACTCTTGACTTTGTCACGCTTCTTCAATGCTTTTGGTGCTTCGATTTTCAATCTGGTATTTATCGTCTATGCATCGACCTTGCCACAAGCATCTTTTGCGGTTGCTATGGCGAATATTGTCATGCTTCTTCCGACTCTCTTTACAGTTTTTGTAGGGATTCGGGCAGATTACACGAGGGACAAGGTCAAATGGATGGTCTATAGCGGTTTGTTTCAGGCAGTTTTATTTTTTCTAGCAGCTCTAGTTGTTCAGCAAGCTACTCTCTTTGCCTTTTCTAGCCTGTGTTTAATCAATGTCATTAGTGATGTCATCAGTGATTTTGCAGGTGGCTTGCGCATGCCTCTCATTAAGGAAAAAGTAGCTGAAGAGGATTTGATGGAAGCTTATTCTTTTTCCCAGTTCATCACCTATATTTCAGCTATTGGTGGTCAAGCTTTTGGAGTTTGGCTCTTAGGTCTATCGGTCAACAATTTTTCTCTCGTTGCGGGAATCAATGCCTGCTTTTTCCTCGTATCAGCCTCTATTCTCTTTTTAGGAAAAAGCAAATTGAGCCTGTCAATGTCATCTGCTGATGGTGAAAACCTAAAAAATGAGAAGCTTTCTATCAAAGACCAGTTCCTAACAATTTATCGAAATTTACGCCTCGTTTTTCTTAAAGGTGGACAGAAAAACTTTGGATTCATGATCTTTGCTGTCTTACTTATCAATGCCTTGGGTGGTTCCTTAGGAGGCATCTACAATATCTTCTTTTTGAGCCATTCTCTTTTGGACTTTTCTTACACAGAGGCATTATT
>CAURHZ010000243.1:0-3064 GCA_963524345.1 uncultured Streptococcus sp. | reverse complement strand
CCACCAACATTGATACCTCTCACCAGCAAAGCATAGCGCGTCATCTTATACCAATTTATCTAAGAAACTTTCCCCAATCATGGCAGTTTCTACACCAAAGTTATCGGCAACAGTCGCTGAGATATCTGCAAAATGTCCGACTGGAATAACACCATTTCCTTTAAAGGCAGGGCTGTAGGCCAACAATGGAATATATTCACGAGTGTGGTCTGTTCCTGCGTAAGTTGGGTCATTTCCATGGTCCGCAGTAATCAAGAGAAGATCATTCTCTCTCATAGCTGCGATAATTTCAGGTAAGTGTTCATCAAACTCATGCAAGCAATCACGGTAACCGTGAGCATTGCGTCGATGACCGTAAAGGGCATCAAAGTCAACCAAGTTTGTGAAAGAGAATCCTTTTTCAAACTCAGCAAGGCCCATGGTCTTCAATAGTGTATCAATTCCGTGGCTGTTTGACTTGTTGTGACCCATGTCATGATTAATACCAGCACCGTTAAAGATATCGTTGATTTTACCAACAGCGTAAGTATCGATACCAGCTTCGTTCAATTTATCCAATACAGTCGGTGCAAATGGAGATACGGCCAAGTCACGACGGTTAGCTGTACGGGTGAAGTTTCCTGGCTCACCAACATATGGACGAGCAATGATACGACCAAGGAGGGCAGGACGCTCAAGGGTAATCGAACGAGCATATTCACAGATACGGTACAATTCATCCAAAGGAATGATGTCTTCGTGGGCAGCAATCTGCAAAACAGGGTCAGCTGAGGTATAGATAATCAACTCTCCAGTTTCCATCTGACGAGGTCCGAAATCATCGATAACAGCTGTACCTGAGTAAGGTTTGTTGGCCTCACGAATGACCTTGCGCCCTGAAAATTCTTCGATTTTTGTCAGAATTTCCTCTGGGAATCCGTTCCAGAAAGTATCGAAGGGCTCAGTAATGTTGAGTCCCATGATTTCCCAGTGTCCAGTCATAGTATCCTTACCAAGGGATACTTCTTCCAATTTTGTTGCATATCCTGTTGGATTGCTTTCAGCTGGAACAGTCTTCAGAGGAGTTTCGCGAGGAATATTTCCTAGACCGATTTTAGCCATGTTTGGCACATTCAAACCAACTGTTTTTGAAATGTGTCCCAGTGTGTCCGAAGCTCCGTCTGGAACCCCTGCATTGACAAAGTTATTGGCATCTGGTGCAGCACCGATTCCCACAGAATCCAGTACAACCAAGTGAATACGATTAAATTTTGACATACTGTATCTCCTTATTATTTTAGTTATCTTGTTTTTGTTGAAGTTAAAATCTGAACCCCGTCTCGTCCAGCAACGATTACCTTATCCACCATTTGGTTGAATAAGCCGTGCTCTACGACACCAACGATATGGTCCAATTCTTGCCCGAAAGTAATTGGATCTTCGATGACATCCAAGGCTAGGTCAATGATAAAGTTCTCCATATCGGTCACAAAACGTTGGCCGTCTTTTTCACGGAAACTCGGTTTGTAGCCAGCTCGCTCAAAACGACGGAAGACCTGTTCTGCACCATACTGGACCACTTCCACTGGCAATTTAAAAGCACCCAGTTTCTCGACTAGCTTGCTTTCATCAACAACCCAAATATATTCTTTTGAGGGCGTTGCCACAACCTTCTCCATGAGAAGGGCACCACCACCGCCTTTGATTCCATTAAACTGGCTATCCACTTCATCCGCCCCATCAACCGTCACATCAACCAAGTCTACTTGGTCAATAGACTTGAGCGGGATATTTAGCCCTTCAGCCTGTTTACTGGTCACGCTAGAAGTCGTTACAGCTGTAATTTGCAGTCCTTCTTCCTTGATACGACGACCGATTTCTTCTACGAAATAATAGGCAGTAGAACCAGTACCCAGTCCGACTACCATGCCATCATTGACAAACTCAGCAGCCTTGATACCTGCCATTTTTTTCAGATTTTCCACTCAAACACCTCCATTAAAGAGCTAACTTTATTATAACATGTATCACTTTTTATTTCATGGATACACTAGAAAAACCCGAACATTTTTATTTCGGGTTTTGATGTCCTATTTTACCATATCAGGATCGTAGTCATAAAATCCTGTATCAAGGAAACGGTTTTTAGGGTGTAACTTGCGAACTTCTTCATCTAGCAAGAAGGCTTGGTCATGGCTAAAGTTGCCCTCTTGGATCAAGCTACGCGCTTGGATAAAGAGTTTTGCAATTTCAACAAAGTTTTGACCAGGTGTATAGAGACCTTCTAATTTCCAGTGAGTGAAACCATGCTCAACCAATTCTGTCAATTTGGTCATCAAATCAAGATCATTATTGGCAAAGATGTGAGTACCATGATTGTCTTCAAAAATGGAATAGTGGCTTTCAGGATCACTTGGCTCTGCCAAGAAGAGGTCACGTTTACGCGTTTTTTCATCATCGATATGCGTAAAGTTATAGTAGTTTTGCAAGAGTGGACGTTTAGAATGGTGAATAACACTTGCACCGTAAACCAAAACTTCAGCAGGAATTTCCAAAATCTCTGGCATTTTAAAAAGTTCAGCCGATGGAATTTCACGCGCCAAAACAGCCTCAGATGCGCCAGCCTTTTGTCCCCAGAAGTTAATCTGACGACTGCTTGTCACCATGGTTGAAGCATCGTAGATGGTCTTAAATGAATAACCATCGCGATTGACTACGTAAAAGACACCTGCATCCCCAATCGTAATGTAGTCTGTCTTGATTTCTTCCAAAAAGTCTAAGAAAGGCTTGATACGGTCCATCATATCTTGGTGCATGAGGGCGTTAACCGCAACGATCAATTCCTTACCAGTATCATGAACCAGATTAGCGATTTCACGCAATTGGTCATGACTAAAGGTCGTTGGCAGACGAAGGCCAAAATCTTTCTCACCGACATAGATCCGGTCTACGCCAACTTCGAGCAGTTGTTTAACTTGTTCAATACTTTCAGCAGTTGCTGTAATGATAATCTTTTCCATAAGAAAAATTATACCACATTTCTCAAAAATCAGCTATGAATACTGGGAGTTTTACAAAAAGTTAG
>CAURHZ010000242.1:0-3067 GCA_963524345.1 uncultured Streptococcus sp. | reverse complement strand
TGGTTTGTGGCATAAAGCTGTAGTTGCCAATGTGGCTGAGTTGGATCTGAATTTGCTCAAAGATCGCAAAGGCAGCTTCAAAGTCTTCAAAAGTGTGGAGCTTGCCCTTGTAGTTGCGGACAAATTCATTGATTTCCTCGCGAGTCTTTTCAATGGCACGCAAGAAGTCTTCCTGGTCTTGGTAGAGGGCTGTGAGGTCCCAGAGTTCGTTCTCAGGAAATTCAGAACGTTTTTTTAATTCCATAATGTTCTCCTTTTGATCGGTATTCTTCCTTAAGTATAGCAGAAAATAGGACAGAAACATAGAGGGAGAGGGGAAAATGCTTGTGTAAAAATCTTGAAAAGAGCTGGAAAAATTGACCATTTTTGATATACTAGGATAGATATGAGGAGTTTTTATGAAAAAGGTTATGATTTCACTACTGGCGGGTGCGTCCGTTCTAGCTCTAGTGGCTTGTGCACCCAAACGTTATGAACGCCAAAGCAAGCCAAAGACAGCAACGTCATCAGCTGTTAAAAAAGAAAAGAAGGATACAGGTCAGAAGTATTATCAAGAGGTTTTGGAGCGGTATGCCAAGTATGATACTGCTCTTAAAAATGGGGATAAAGCAGGCCTGTTTGCGGAATTAGGTAAAATACAATCGGGTTCAGAAGAAAGCATCTATCTAGATGCTTTGGAGCGCTTAGGAACTCCGGTAACCTTTCAGTATGCTTTTACAGACTTGAACAAAGATGGTGTGGATGAGCTCTTGGTGTCCAATCAATACACTGGAAACAAACAGTATGTTTCTGCTATCTATTACCTTAAAGGTCAAAAAGCTGAATTGCTCCATACAGCTTATACAGCTGCGGTGGGTGGCTATCGCTCCAGCTTAGATGTTTTTGACAATGGACAAATCGTCTATGCTACTTGGCAATCTGTGAATCCAGAAATGGAATTGACCCTTTATTCGCTAGAAAAAGGGGAAGCCAAGGAAGAAAAGAAAACAACCATTCAAATTGGTGGTGACCAAACAGCAGAGCAGGCTCTTGGTATTTCAGCCAAGCGGTTGGACCTCACTAAGCTGGACTGGAAAACATTTGATGGTTCAGGGGATTCCAAATCAACAGCTAAAGCAGAAGAGAAAAAATCGGAAAGCTTCCAAGTGCAAGTCAGTGTGTCGGATCTTCGTATTCGAAAAGAACCATCTACTTCAGCTCCATCTGCAGGAATGATCGCAAAAGGAACTCACACCATTACGGAAACTGTAGACGCGGATGGTCATACTTGGGGCAAATTGGAATCTGGGCAAGGCTGGATCGCCCTTGACTTCACAACGCGCGTGGATGGTTCTAAATCAGAAAGCTCAAGTAAGAAAAGCAGCGGAATGAACATTCAAGAAATTCAGAACGGTGATTTTTCAAGTATTGCAGGGACCTGGAGAAATGGGAAAGGTTGGACGCTTGTGTTTGATGGTGCTGGATCGTCAGATCAGGTTTTCTTGAACGGTGAAAATATGCTGGTCAATCGAATTCAACAAACAGATAATCACCTTAGTGGAGGATTCAGTAATCCTAAGTATAAGGTGGGTGGTGCAATTATAAGATTCATTCCAGCAGGAACTTCCCTACCTGTATACGTTGAACAAATAGCAGATCCTTCTGATATTGGAAAAGACCGCATTTGGACAGGTCAATCAGCAGGTTGGGAAGCAAGTGACTTCTTCTACCGTGTGGACTAAAGGAGTAATACTATGAGAAAACTGATGATTTTATTCCTAACAGGTGCGTCTGTTCTTTCTTTAGTCGCCTGTGCTCCCAAACGTTACGAGCGCCAAAGTAAACCGAAAACGGCAAGCTCTTCATCGGTCAAAAAAGATAAGGAGAATACAGGACAAAAGAACTATCAAGAAGTATTAGATCGCTACAAGGCTTATGCAACCGCAATTAATGCCAAAGACCAAACGGCTTTACAAAATGAACTGAAGAAGATTGAAGCAACTTCAGAAGAATATGCGTATGTCTTTAACCTTCAAACACTTGGAAGCACTAATGAGTGGCACTATGCTTTTGAGGATCTTAATCGTGATGGTAATGATGAACTGCTGATTGGGGATGGCAAAACGATTGCTGCTGTGTATTATTTGAAAGATAAGCAGCCAACCTTGCTCCATGTAGCCTATGTGGCTTCTGCAGGTGGCTATCGCTCTAGCTTAGATCTTTTTGACAATGGACAAATCGTCTATGCTACTTGGCAATCTGTGAATCCAGAAATGGAATTGACCCTTTATTCGCTAGAAAAAGGGGAAGCCAAGGAAGAAAAGAAAACAACCATTCAAATTGGTGGTGACCAAACAGCAGAGCAGGCTCTTGGTATTTCAGCCAAGCGGTTGGACCTCACTAAGCTGGACTGGAAAACATTTGATGGTTCAGGGGATTCCAAATCAACAGCTAAAGCAGAAGAGAAAAAATCGGAAAGCTTCCAAGTGCAAGTCAGTGTGTCGGATCTTCGTATTCGAAAAGAACCATCTACTTCAGCTCCATCTGCAGGAATGATCGCAAAAGGAACTCACACCATTACGGAAACTGTAGACGCGGATGGTCATACTTGGGGCAAATTGGAATCTGGACAAGGCTGGATCGCTCTTGACTATACAACGCGAGTGAGTGGAAATGCCGAATCAGCTCCTGCCCCTGCCCCTGCCAAAACAAAGACTGGTATGAATCTAGATGAAATAAAAGCTGGAAATTTCTCAAGTGTAGCAGGAGTATGGGAAAATAAGCACGGAACTAGTATTGAGTTTGATGCGCAAGGAATTGTGAAAGTCAATGGTAGTGCTGTCAATGGTGTTCAATTTTCTGGTTTTTACTTCAAGGAAGGCAATTTACACGGAGTTAGTCGGATGCCTGGCGCAACGAACGAAACGCCTATTCTTTTCATTCCTTCAAGAGAAGGTGGCAGTGAATCCATTTACTGGAGTAAGAGTGATGCTACGAATGGGAACGATTTGTACTACCGTGTGAACTAAAAAATAAGGAGACAAACATGAAAAAAATTGGAACATATTTACTAGCTGCAGCCCTCTTG
>CAURHZ010000241.1:0-3088 GCA_963524345.1 uncultured Streptococcus sp. | reverse complement strand
CATTTTCAACCGTAAAGGTACTTCCTGGCGTATAAGGTAAAATGGTATTTGCAATATTTCTAAAGACATGGGCTGCACCATTTGATGTAGAACCTGCTAGATAGTGATTTTCATCAGTGGTCGGGAAACCAAGCCAATGACTAATCACCACATCCGGAGTATAACCAATTACCCACTGGTCACTTGTGTACTCCGGATTGAAAACTGCTTCAGTTGTTCCAGTTTTCCCTGCCATGACATAGTCTGCAGGCGATGAACTAATACCGGTACCGTTGGTAAATGTCCCCAACATCATACTGGTCATCTTATCAGCTACAGACTTATCAATCACCCGTTTTTGTGAATTTTTATGGCTCGCAATGACCTGACCACTAGCATTTTCAATTCTACTAATAAAATGAGCTTCCGGCATTAAACCTTCATTTGCAAAGGCAGCATATGCTTGAGCCATTTGCAGAGGGTTGGTTTCAACACCACTTCCCAAGGCGACACCAAGAACACGGTCGACCTTTTCCATATTGAGTCCAAATTTTTCTCCTGCCTCAAAAGCCTTATCAACACCCAAATCATTAACAGTGGCAACAGCAGGTAGATTAAGCGATTCTGCCAAGGCTTGATACATAGGAACTTCTCGACTCGTTTTGATCCCTGCATAGTTATCAACCTTATAGCTGTCATACTGCATGGTATGGTTATCCAACTGCTTATTCAAAGCCCAGCCAGCTTCAACTGCAGGCGTATAAACAACTAAAGGCTTAATTGTAGAACCAGGGCTACGTTTTGATTGAGTTGCATAGTTGAAATTCCGGAATCCAGTTTTATCATTGCCAGCAACCTGACCGACAACTCCACGAACTCCCCCTGTTTTCGGTTCGAGAGCTACACTTCCTGATTGAGCAAATGTTCCATCCTCTGCCCTCGGAAATAGCGATGTGTTTTCATAAACAACCTGCATATTTGCTTGGTAATTTTGGTCCAGCTCTGTGTAAATGCGGTAGCCATTATTGACAATCTCTTCCTCTGTTAGATTATACTTGGAAACAGCTTCATTAACAACCGCGTCAAAATAAGAGGGGTAGCGGTAATCCGAAATTTTTCCTTCATACTTATCTTGTAATTGCGAAGTCATATCAACTTCAACAGCTTCGGTTTCTTGATTTTTATCAATATATCCTGCTGCAACCATATTCTGCAAGACAGTATCGCGCCGATTGGTAGAATCTTCTACAGAATTCAAAGGATTATACAGTTCCGGCCCCTTTAGCATTCCTGCCAGAGTCGCAGCTTGATCCAGACTCACTTCTGACGCAGAAACTCCAAAGTATTTCTTACTCGCATCTTCTACACCCCACACACCATTTCCAAAATAAGCGTTGTTAAGATACATGGTTAGGATCTGATCTTTGCTATATTTTTTAGTCAATTCTAAAGCCAAGAAAAATTCTTTTGCTTTTCTCTCGACTGTTTGATCCTGTGACAAATAGGCGTTTTTAGCCAGCTGTTGGGTAATAGTAGAACCACCACCTGAACGTCCAGCAGTTACAATAGCCAAGAAGAAACGCCCATAGTTAATCCCGTCGTTTTTATAGAAAGAACGATCTTCTGTCGCAATAACAGCATTCTGCAAGTTTTTATTGATGTCAGTCAGTTCAACGTAGGTTCCCTTTTGACCAGACAAGGCACCTGCCTCCTTTTCTTCACGGTCAAAAATGATAGTCCGAGTTTTCAAGGCATTTTGCAAATCGTTAACATTGGTTGACTTGGCTACAGCAAACAAATAGGTTCCAACTAGTAAGCCTGCGCTCAACCCCAGTATAATAACAATCTTTGTTAGATGATAGCGACGCCAGAATTTTCGAATTGGACCCACTTGGGCTAATTTTTTTCGATCACTACGAGAGCGACGTAAGCTAGTAGAATCAGAATCCTCTGATTCACTTGTTTCTTTTTTAAAAAGAGAAAGAAATTTCTCGAATAATTTATCTAATTTCATGCGTTTATTTTATCATCTTCATCATAGGAACTCAAGAATTTAGCTATTTCCTATCCAAATAGGGCTTTTTTTGTTACAATATCTGTATGCAATTCACATTTACATTACCCGCCTCTTTACCTCAAATGACGGTGAAGCAATTACTAGAAGAGCAACTCCTCATTCCTAGAAAAATCCGGCATTTTTTGAGAGTCAAGAAACATATTTTGATAAATCAAAAAGAAGTTCACTGGAACGAGATGGTAAATCCTGGAAATGTTTGCCAGTTGACTTTTGACGAGGAAGATTATCCCAAAAAGACAATCCCTTGGGGCAACCCAGACTTAGTTCAAGAAGTTTATCAAGATCAACACTTGATTATTGTAAACAAACCTGAGGGTATGAAAACCCACGGTAACCAACCAAACGAAATTGCTCTTCTTAACCATGTCAGTGCCTACGTCGGCCAGACCTGTTATGTCGTTCATCGTCTGGACATGGAAACCAGCGGCTTAGTCCTCTTTGCCAAAAATCCTTTTATCCTACCCATTCTCAATCGCTTATTGGAGAAAAAAGAGATTTCCAGGGAATATTGGGCACTTGTTGATGGAAATATCAGCAGCAAAGAGCTTGTTTTCAGGGACAAAATTGGACGTGATCGTCATGATCGTAGAAAAAGAATAGTTGATGCAAAAAATGGGCAATATGCTGAAACGCATGTAAGCAGATTAAAGCAATTTCCAAACAAAACAGCTCTTGTCCGTTGCAAACTAAAGACAGGTCGAACCCATCAAATCCGTGTACACCTTGCTCATCATAACTTCCCTATCCTAGGTGACCCTCTCTATAATAGTAAATCAAAATCAAGTCGGCTTTTGCTTCACGCCTTTCGACTTTCCTTTACTCATCCACTCACCTTAGAAAAATTGAGTTTTACTGCCCTCTCGAACACTTTTGAAACAGAATTAAAAAAGAATGGATGATTGTGTCATCCATTTTTCCATATAAGAAAAGCAAGACCAAGAGGCCTTGCTTTTTATCAACTCAAGAATTATTTAGCGATTTTTGCGAAGTATTCAAGAGTACGAACAAGTTGTGCAGTGTAAGACATTTCGT
>CAURHZ010000240.1:0-3090 GCA_963524345.1 uncultured Streptococcus sp. | reverse complement strand
GGCTACGAAGTGATTGGATTAGACTAATGGCAGATGAACGGATTCATATCCTACGGGATATTTTGTTAGAATTGCACAATGGCGCCTCTCCTGAGTCGGTTCAAGAGCGATTTGATGCGACCTTTACGGGTGTGTCAGCCATCGAGATTTCCCTCATGGAGCACGAGCTGATGAACTCAGACTCAGGTGTCACCTTTGAAGATGTCATGGAACTCTGTGATGTCCATGCCAATCTTTTTAAAAATGCTATTAAAGGTGTCGAAGTAGAGGATACCGAACACCCTGGGCACCCAGTTCGGGTCTTTAAGGAAGAAAATCTGGCCCTCCGTGCGGCCTTGATTCGCATTCGGAGATTGTTAGATACCTATGAGTCTATGGAAGATGAGGAAATGCTGGCGGAGATGCGCAAGGGTTTGGTCCGTCAGATGGGACTTGTGGGGCAATTTGACATCCACTACCAGCGCAAGGAAGAGCTCTTCTTCCCCATCATGGAGCGCTATGGACACGATTCACCTCCTAAGGTCATGTGGGGAGTGGATGACCAGATCAGAGAACTCTTTCAGACAGCTCTAGCTACAGCCAAGTCACTACCAGAAGTGCCGATTTCCACTGTAAAGGAAGCTTTTGAAGCTTTTGCGACAGAGTTTGAAAGTATGATTTTCAAGGAAGAGTCCATCCTTCTCATGATTCTCCTTGAGTCCTTTACTCAGGATGACTGGCTTCAGATTGCGGAGGAGAGCGACGCCTATGGCTATGCTATTATTCGTCCGTCTGAGAAATGGGTGCCAGAACGCCAGAGCTTTGTTGAGGAAAAGAGTGCAGAAGAGCCCGTACAACTAGTCACGACAGAAGGTCAAGTTCAGCAGGTTATCGATACGCCTGAAGGCCAGTTTACCATTACCTTTACCCCTAAGGAAAAGGAAGCAGTGCTGGATCGCCATAGTCCACAGGCGTTTGGCAATGGCTATCTCTCAGTTGAGCAGGCCAATCTTATCCTCAATCACCTCCCTATGGAGATTACTTTTGTCAATAAAGACGACATTTTCCAGTATTACAATGACAATACGCCAGCTGATGAGATGATTTTCAAACGGACGCCGTCCCAAGTTGTGCGCAATGTCGAACTCTGCCATCCACCTAAGTACTTGGACAAGGTCAAGACTATCATGAAGGGACTACGTGAGGGGACTAAAGACAAGTATGAAATGTGGTTCAAGTCTGAGTCGCGAGGTAAGTTTGTCCACATCACCTACGCTGCAGTGCACGATGAAGATGGGGAATTCCAAGGTGTGTTGGAGTATGTTCAGGATATTCAACCCTACCGTGAGATTGATACGGACTATTTCCGTGGATTAGAATAAGGAGAAAAAATGAGTTACGAACAAGAATTTATGAATGAATTTGAGGCTTGGGTCAATACCCAAATCATGATCAACGACATGGCACACAAGGAAAGCCAAAAAGTCTACGAAGAAGACCAAGACGAGCGTGCCAAAGATGCCATGATTCGCTACGAAAGTCGTTTGGATGCTTATCAGTTCTTGCTTGGTAAGTTTGAAAACTTCAAAGCAGGCAAGGGATTCCATGATTTACCAGAAGGATTGTTTGGTGAGAGAAATTATTAAACGAGATAGATTCTTGATTTTTTACTAAAATCTTGATAGAATATTTATATTAAATCCTTGTCAGAGCAGGGATTTTTTATTGAAAGGATTTTATCATGTCAAAGAAACTCAATCGTAAAAAACAATTACGAAATAGCCTCCGTCGCGCAGGTGCTTTTTCAAGTACTGTGACTAAGGTTGTAGAAGAAACAAAGAAAGTCGTGAAACGTGCAGAGCAATCAGCGAGCGAAGCTGGTAAGGCTGTTTCTAAAAAAGTTGAAAAAGCAGTAGAAGCTACTAAAGAGCAAGCTCAAAAAGTAGCTAATTCTGTAGAAGATTTTGCAGCAAACTTGGGTGGACTTCCACTTGACCGTGCCAAAACTTTCTACGATGAAGGTATCAAGTCTGCTTCAGATTTCAAAAACTGGACTGAAAAAGAACTCCTTGCCTTGAAAGGAATCGGCCCAGCTACCATCAAGAAATTGAAAGAAAATGGTATCAAGTTCAAGTAATCTTTCTTGAGTCTTGCATTTCCGAAAAAATCTTGCTACAATAGAGCCATTAGAGGTGTTTTGAATCCCACATTTTACAGAAAGTGGCGGTGCTGAGAAGTCCACAAATGTGTCAAAACTAGTTGCTAATGGATGAAAAATTGAAATAAAAGTGTCTTTTTGTTTTAAAGACGAGAGTTGCGGGCAACTGCCCGAAATTGGGTGGTACCGCGGATAAATACATTCGTCCCTGTCATGTAGATGGCAGGGATTTTCTTTTGCGTCTTAGTCAAAGGAGGTTGTTATGAAGCAATCCTTTAAAACTAGTAAACTCTACTATGGATTTCCTATCTTCATTTTGGGGTATCAGGATCAGAATTTTGGGCACAATATTACGACCTGCAGTTCCTCTTATAGCTTGGGAGATTGGCTGGTCATCGGTGTTGGTGCTGAGGAAAATGCGGCTGAGCAGATTAAGCATTACCAGAAGTTTACTGTGAATATCCCTGATGAAAATCTCATGCTCGAGATGGAACAGGCTGGTTTTATCAGTCATCGGGAGAAATTGAAACACCTGGGGTTAGACTACGAGATTTCTGAACGGACTCAGGCACCGATTTTAGAGGACTGTCCAGTAGTATTGGATTGTCAGGTAGATCGGATTATCGAGGAAGATGGAATCTGTCATATCTTTGCCAAGATTATTGAACGACTAGCTGATCCAGAACTTTTGGATGACAAGGGGCATTTTAAGAATGACCGTTTTGCGCCTACTTACTTTATGGGGGATGGCCACCAGCGCGTTTATCGTTATCTAGATGACCGAGTTGATTCTATGGGAAGCTTCATTAAGAAAGCGAGGAAAAAGGATGGCAAGAGCTGAACTGCCAGAAGGCTTGGAAACAGAACGTCTCATTTTACGAGTCCGGACTGTGGCGGATGCTGAGGAGTGAGTGGGAGGTAATTTGATGCATCTTTTCATCATTGGGGCTCCA
>CAURHZ010000239.1:0-3104 GCA_963524345.1 uncultured Streptococcus sp. | reverse complement strand
TTACATGGGATAGCACTTGGGAATCTGAATACCGCGAGGTTCATCAAAAGGCGGCTGTTCTCTATCGTAAACAAGCTCGTTTCCAAATAATTACAACTGGAAAAATCAGTCAGAAGAGCTTGCTGTTTAAAGATCAACATTTGGAAAGACTGAGAAAAGCTAGTCGATATTTTGCCTTTCCTTATGATGCAGAAGACTTAAGACGAAAGATAGAGGAAGAGTGTCAGGCTTGTGATGATAATCAAGATTACCGCTTGCGTATTTCTCTCAGCAAGTCTGGAGAAATAGAACTCAGTCGTCAAATCTTAACACCCCTTAGTACAAGCTTTTGTCAGGCCCAACTCTGCCTTCAGGAAGCCAATTTGCAACAAGCCTTTACCTACTTCAAAACGACTCACCGACCGCATTTGAGCCTAGGGAAACAAGAGAAGATATACCACAATAAGTTAGGAGAACTTCTTGAAACCTCTATTGGAAATTTGGTCTTAAAAATGAATGGTAAACTCTACACGCCACCAAGTCAACTAGGTCTTTTACAAGGAATTTATCGTCAACACTTGCTTGAAAGCGGACAAGTAAAAGAGAAAGTCTTGACCATAGAAGATTTGAGGGGAGCAGAAGCTATCTATGGCTGTAATGCAGTCAGGGGCTTGTATGAGCTGTCAGTAAGGGAGAACTAAATGAAATTAATATTTTTACATGGCCTAGGTCAGTCAGCAGATAGTTGGAAAGAAGTGCAAGAGTTGCTTGTAGATTATCCTTCTGAAGCCCTAGAGTTATTTCCTTCCGGAGTTGCTACCTATCAAGAAGCCAAGGAGCGCATCTATCAGTATTTATCAAAAGAGACAGAACCTTTTGTTTTGATTGGATTGTCCTTAGGTGCTGCCCTGGCACTAGAACTTTCCAGTTACGATTTACCAAATCTCCGAGCTTTGATTCTATCAGGATGCCCGCTTAAATTGTCCGGTAATATCCTATTTTATCTTCAGTTGCTGATATTTAAATTACTTCCCAAAAGAGTATTTGAAAAACAGGGAGCAGACAAGGCTCTTATGATCGGAGTTTCTGAGGAATTGAAGACACTTGATTTAACTGATATATCAAGAACTTGTTCTTATCCAACCTTACTAATTTGTGGCAGCAAAGATAAACCGAATCTTAGCTCTATGAGAAGTCTTCATAAACTAATATCAGAATCCCAATTTCAGATTATTCCGGACGGCCCTCATGTTTTGAATAAGGAAAAACCAAAAGAGTTTGCTGAACAGATTAAACCTTTCCTTGAATTGCTGAAATAAGTTTGATAAAATAATAGTGAAATCGATAACATCGTTATAGGAGAAAGAAATGAATAAACGTCTATTTTTAAAAATGAGTCTGGCAACCTTGCCAGTTTTGGCTTTGTTTTCACAACCAGTTTTAGCGGAAGAAAACATCCATTTTTCTAGCTGTAAGGAAGCTTGGGCTAATGGCTATTCGGATCTTCATGAGGGGGATCCTGGTTATTCTGCCAAGTTAGACCGTGATCATGATGGTGTGGCTTGTGAATTGGAGAATGCCCCTAAGGGTGCCTTCAAAGCAAAACAAGAGATTACAACTCAAACTGATACAAGTTCAGCAACAACAAGAGGCTGGGTTAAGCAGGATGGTGCTTGGTACTGTTTTGATGGAAATGGAAATCCAGTGAAAAATGCATGGCAGGGAAGCTATTATCTGAAAGCAGATGGTAGAATGGCACAGAGCGAATGGATTTATGATGCTTCCTATCAAGCTTGGTATTATTTGAAATCAGATGGTTCTTATGCTTATAGTACATGGCAAGGAAATTACTATTTGAAATCAGATGGTAAAATGGCACAAGGTGAGTGGCTTTATGACTCTTCTTACCAAGCCTGGTATTACTTGAAATCAGATGGTTCTTATGCTCGCAATGCATGGCAAGAAAACTACTATTTGAAATCAGATGGTAAAATGGCTAAAAATGAGCGAGTTGATGGAGGCCGTTATTATGTAGATGCTTCAGGTCTCTGGAAACCATAAGTCAGGATAAAATCCAGAAAGTTAATGCAAACCTTTGCATAAATGAGTGAAATTTGTTATTCTAGTGCTGTAAGCATTTTCTATTAATTTATAATGAAAAAGGAGAATATGATGAGTCAAAAGATTATTGGGATTGACCTTGGTGGAACATCTATCAAGTTTGCAATTTTAACTCAAGAGGGAGAAATCCAAGAAAAATGGTCTATCAAGACCAATATTTTGGATGAAGGAAGCCACATTGTAGATGATATGATTGAGTCTATTCAGCATCGTTTGGACTTGCTTGGATTGGCAGCAGCGGACTTCCAAGGTATTGGAATGGGATCACCAGGTGTGGTTGACCGTGAAAAAGGGACTGTTATCGGTGCCTACAACCTCAACTGGAAAACCCTTCAACCAATCAAAGAGAAGATTGAAAAAGCCTTGGGCATTCCATTTTTCATCGATAATGATGCCAACGTAGCAGCTCTTGGTGAACGTTGGATGGGTGCTGGGGATAACCAACCAGACGTTGTCTTTATGACACTTGGTACAGGTGTTGGTGGCGGTATCGTCGCAGAAGGCAAATTGCTTCACGGTGTGGCTGGTGCAGCAGGTGAACTTGGCCACATCACTGTTGACTTTGACCAACCAATCGCATGTACTTGCGGTAAGAAAGGTTGCCTTGAGACAGTTGCTTCAGCAACAGGGATTGTCAACTTGACTCGTCGTTATGCGGATGAATACGAAGGTGATGCAGCCTTGAAACGCTTGATTGATAACGGAGAAGAAGTAACTGCTAAGACTGTATTTGATCTTGCAAAAGAAGGAGACGACCTTGCCTTGATTGTTTACCGTAACTTCTCACGTTACTTGGGAATCGCTTGTGCTAACATTGGCTCAATCCTAAACCCATCAACGATTGTCATCGGTGGCGGTGTGTCAGCTGCGGGAGAATTCCTTCTACAAGGTGTTCAAAAAGTCTATGACGAAAATACTTTCCCACAAGTACGCACATCTACTAAATTAGCTCTTGCAACTCTAGGAAATGACGCTGGAGTTATTGGAGCAGCATCACTTGTATT
>CAURHZ010000238.1:0-3123 GCA_963524345.1 uncultured Streptococcus sp. | reverse complement strand
ATCAAGCGTGAGTACGATTTCCCACAGGTTGGACAAAAAGACATGTATCTCCTTCACCACGAAGAAATCGAATCATTGGCCAAGAACATTCCAGGTGTCAAACGTATTCGTTTCTTTATGACTTTTGGTCAATCATACTTGACGCACATGAAATGTCTTGAAAATGTTGGATTCCTTCGTACGGATACTATTAATTTCAATGGTCAAGACATCGTTCCAATCCAATTTTTGAAAGCCTTGCTTCCAGATCCAGCCAGCCTTGGACCACGCACGGTTGGTAAAACCAATATCGGTTGTATCTTTACAGGTGTCAAAGACGGCGTTGAAAAGACCATCTATATCTACAATGTTTGTGACCATCAGGAATGTTACGCAGAAGTTGGTTCACAAGCAATTTCTTACACGACAGGCGTTCCAGCCATGATTGGGACAAAATTGGTTATGAACGGTACTTGGAAACAACCTGGAGTATACAACCTTGAAGAATTGGATCCAGATCCATTCATGGAAGCTTTGAATGAGTATGGTTTACCTTGGGTTGTGGTTGAAAATCCACAAATGGTGGACTAATGAAGCTAGAACAAGTACCAACACCATCTTACGTCATTGACTTGGCCAAGTTAGAAGCCAATTGCCGTATCCTACAATATGTACAAGAAGAAGCTGGTTGCAAGGTTTTACTTGCCCAGAAGGCTTATTCCCTCTACAAAACCTATCCCTTGATTAGCCAGTATCTATCTGGCACAACTGCAAGTGGTCTCTACGAGGCCAAGCTAGCTAGAGAAGAGTTCCCAGGTGAAGTCCATGTCTTTGCGCCAGCTTTCAAGGATGCGGACTTGGAGGAATTGTTAGAGATAACAGACCATATCGTCTTTAACTCTGAGAGACAATTGCGTAAACATGGGCCTCGTTGTCGGGAGGCTGGTATCAGTGTTGGTTTACGCCTCAACCCTCAATGTTCAACCCAAGGAGATCACGCTCTCTATGATCCTTGTGCACCTGGATCCCGTTTCGGAGTTACTCTAGACAAGATTCCTAGTGATTTGTTGGAATTGGTAGACGGTCTTCATTTTCATACTCTTTGCGAGCAGGGAGCAGATGATTTACAAACAACTTTGAAAGCAGTAGAAGAGCAATTTGGACCGTATTTGCATCAGGTCAAATGGCTCAATATGGGGGGTGGTCACCACATCACAAGAGAAGATTATGATGTGGACTTACTGATTTCAGAAATCAAGCGTATCCGAGAAACTTACAATCTTGAAGTCTATATCGAGCCGGGTGAAGCCATTGCGCTCAATGCGGGTTATCTAGCAACTGAAGTATTGGATATTGTCGAAAACGGTATGGAAATCTTGGTTTTAGACGCCTCTGCGACCTGCCATATGCCTGATGTACTTGAGATGCCCTATCGTCCACCTTTGAGAAATGGCTTTGAGGCACAGGAAAAAGCCCATACCTACAGACTTTCTTCTAATACCTGTCTGACGGGCGATGTGATTGGTGATTATAGCTTTGAAAATCCAGTCCAAATCGGAGATAGACTTTATTTTGAAGACATGGCTATTTATTCCTTTGTCAAAAATAATACCTTTAATGGTATTGGATTACCAAGTCTTTATCTCATGGACGATCAGGGTGACTGTAGCTTAGTCAAAGCCTTCGGATATCAAGACTTTAAAGGGAGATTATCATGATGGACAGTCCAAAAAAATTAGGCTATCGTATGCCAGCAGAGTATGAACCCCACCATGGTACCCTCATGATATGGCCGACTCGACCAGGATCATGGCCTTTTCAAGGAAAAGCTGCTAAAGCAGCATTTAGCCAGATTATCAAAACCATATCAGAAGGGGAAAGAGTCTATCTTTTGGTGGACCAAGACTACTTAGCTGAAGCCCAAGACTACCTTGGAGATAGCGTTATTTATTTAGACATTCCCACCAATGATGCTTGGGCGCGTGATACAGGTCCGACTATTCTTGTCAATGATGAAGGCCAGAAATTAGCCGTGGATTGGTCTTTCAATGCTTGGGGCGGTGCTGTTGATGGTCTTTATCAAGATTATGAAGATGATGACCAAGTAGCTAGTTGTTTTGCTGAGGTTTTGGATATGCCTGTCTATGATGCCAAACCTTTTGTACTGGAAGGCGGAGCAATCCATAGCGATGGCCAAGGAACCATTCTTGTAACTGAAAGTTGCTTGCTTAGTTCTGGTCGCAATCCTAACCTGACTAAAGAGGAAATCGAGAATACCTTATTAGAGTGCCTTGGAGCTGAAAAAGTTATCTGGCTTCCGTATGGTATTTATCAGGATGAAACCAATGAACACGTTGACAATGTTGCTGCCTTTGTTGGTCCTGCAGAGCTTGTCTTGGCTTGGACGGACGACGAAAGTGATCCTCAGTATGCCATGTCAAAAGCGGATCTCGAACTCTTAGAGCAAGAAACAGATGCAAAAGGTCGTCACTTCACCATTCATAAATTGCTTATCCCTGCAGTTCGTCAAGTTGTGACAGAAGAGGATTTGCCAGGCTACATCTATGAAGAAGGAGAAGAAGAGCGATACGCAGGTGAAAGGCTTGCTGCTTCCTATGTCAATTTCTATATTGCCAACAAGGCTGTTTTGGTTCCACAGTTTGAGGATGTAAACGACCAAGTAGCCTTAGATATCCTCAGTAAGTGTTTCCCAGACCGTAAAGTTGTCGGAATAGCAGCCAGAGATATTCTCTTAGGTGGTGGCAATATCCACTGTATCACCCAACAAATCCCAGAATAGGAGAAAAAGATGAGAAATGTAAGAGTTGCAGCCATTCAGATGCAATGCGCTAAGGATGTGGCAACAAATATCCAAACCGCAGAGCGTTTAGTACGTCAGGCTACAGAACAAGGCGCACAAATTATTCTCTTGCCCGAGTTGTTTGAACGTCCCTATTTCTGTCAGGAACGTCAGTATGACTACTACCAGCATGCCCAGTCGGTGACAGACAATACAGCTATTCAGCATTTTAAAACCATTGCCAAGGAGCTAAAGGTCGTTTTACCAATCAGTTTCTATGAAAAAGATGGCAATGTCTTGTATAACTCTATTGCCGTTATTGATGCAGATGGGGAAGTGCTGGG